>DASYOY010000184.1:0-4842 GCA_036007245.1 Actinomycetota bacterium
GTCGACGTTCAACAACACGATCGTGACCATCACCGACCAGCAGGGGAACACCCTGTCGTGGGCGAGCGCCGGCAACGTCGGCGTCAAGGGCTCGCGCAAGTCGACGCCGTTCGCCGCGCAGCTCGCCGCCGAGAAGGCCGCGCGCGCCGCGCAGGAGCACGGCCTGCAGAAGGTCGACGTGTTCGTGAAGGGCCCGGGTTCGGGCCGTGAGACGGCGATCCGTTCCCTGGCCGCGGCCGGGCTCGAGGTCGCCGGGATCCAAGATGTGACGCCGGTGCCGCACAACGGCTGCCGGCCACGCAAGCGCCGCCGCGTCTGACGCGGCGGACCCCGGGCCGCACCGTCGCGGTCCGGGACACCCAAGAGGTGGGGAGTAGTGGATGATCCCCCGCCGAGGAGGGATGCACGTTGTTCATCGTCGCACGACCGCAGATCGCGGAAGAAGTCGTCACGCCGACCCGCTCCCGGTTCACCATCGAGCCACTCGAGCCGGGCTTCGGCTATACCGTGGGGAACTCCCTGCGTCGCACGTTGCTGTCGTCGATCCCCGGGGCGGCGATCTCGTCGATCCGGATCGACGGGGTGCTGCATGAGTTCTCGACGGTCCCCAAGGTCACCGAGGACGTCACCGACGTCATCTTGAACCTGAAGGAGCTCGTGGTGCGCTCCGACCTGGAGGAGCCGACCACGATGTACCTCAAAGCCAAGGGCCCGGCCGAGGTCACCGCAGGTGACGTCGCGCCGCCCGCCGGCGTCGAGATCCTGAACCCCGACCTGCACCTGGCCACGATCGGCAAGGGCGGCTCGTTCGAGATGGAGATGACCGTCGAGCGTGGCGTCGGCTACCGCATGGCCGACAAGAACAAGAAGCCCCGCGATCCGATCGGCGTGATCCCGGTCGACTCGATCTTCTCGCCGGTCCGCAAGGTGAGCTACACGGTCGAGAACACCCGCGTCGAGCAGATGACCGACCGCGACAAACTGATCCTCGACGTCGAGACCGACGGCTCGGTCACGCCGCGCGAGGCGCTCGCATCCGCCGGCGGCACGCTCCTCGAGCTGGTCAACCTGTTCGCCGACCTGGCCGAGGCGCAGAGCGTGTCGGTGGGTCCGGCCGAGGCCGACGAGCTTCCGAGCGACTACCAGATCACGATCGAGGAGCTGAACCTGTCGGTCCGCTCCTACAACTGCCTGAAGCGCGAGGGCATCAACACCGTGGGCGACGTGGTGCAGAAGTCGGAGTCCGAGCTGATGGACATCCGCAACTTCGGCCAGAAGTCGATCGACGAGGTCAAGCTCAAGCTCGAAGAGCTCGGCCTGGGCCTGCGGGAGGAGTGAGGGCGCGGTGCCGACCCCCAAGAAGGGACCCCGCCTGGGCTCCGGCCCCGATCACCAGCGGTTGATGCTGTCGACGCTCGCCAGCCAGCTCTTCATCCATCAGGGGATCAACACCACCGAGGCCAAGGCCAAGCTGCTCCGCCCCTACGCGGAGAAGCTGATCACGAAGGCCAAGAAGGGTGATCTGGCCGCGCGCCGCGAGGTGCTCAAGGACATCCCGGACCGCGACGTGGTGGCGCTGCTGTTCCACGACATCGCGCCGCGGTTCGAGGAGCGTCCGGGCGGCTACACGCGGATCCTCAAGCTCGGCCCGCGCAAGGGCGACGGCGCCCAGATGGCGCGGATCGAGCTGGTCGAGCAGAGCTAGGCGTTAGGCAGCGCCGGCGCGCTCGCGCTCGCGGAACGACCACCGGAACCCGGTGGCCGTCGCGGTGAACCCGAGTTGCTCGTAGAACCGGTGCGCCTCGTCGCGTTGGTTCGACGACGTCAGCTGCAGCTTGTAGCAGCCGGCGTCGTCGGCCACGCGAACGGCGTGCTTGATCAAGGCTTTGCCGACCCCGCGTCGACGCCACTGCGGGTCGACCACCACGTTCTCGACGAGCGCCCACGGGGCGCCGTCGTGCGTGAGGTTGGGGACGACCAGCACGTCGGCGGTGCCCACCGCGAACTCCCCGCGGTCCTCGGCGACGAGCACCGTGCGGTTCGGGTCGCCGAGGATCCGGCCCCAGGTCGCGGACGACCAGACCACGTCGCTCGGCTGCTCGTGCAGGTGGCCGAGCAGCGTGCGGACGGCCGCCAGGTCGCCTGTCGTTGCGGGTCGGACGTCGATCGCCATGCACCCACCGTACCGGGCGGGACCGACGCGGCATACTCCGTCGCGTGAACGTTCCTCGAACGATCCGTTTGGATCTCGCATACGACGGAACCGAGTTCCACGGCTGGGCTGCGCAGCGCGATCCTGCTGTTCGCACGGTTGAAGGCGTGTTGAGCGCGGCGCTTGAAGAGCTGCTGCGTGAACCGGTTTCGCTGTCCGTCGCGGGTCGAACCGACGCCGGTGTTCACGCTCGGGGGCAGGTGGCGTCCTTCATCACGAACTCGTCACGAACGCCGACGCAGGTCCGCGATTTCCTGAACGGGCGACTTGCGCCGGAGGTGTCGATCCAGGGCGTGCACGATGTGAAGGATGGGTTCAACGCGCGCTTCTCGGCGACCTCGCGGGAGTACCGCTACGTGATCGACACAGCCGAGGCGCCCGACCCCTTCATCGGTCGCTTCACCTGGCATCGTCTTGGCTCGCTCGATGTCGCTGCCATGCGACGGGCCGCATCGGTCCTCGTCGGCTCCCATGACTTCACGAGCTTCTGCAGGCATCCCGCCGCGGGGAAACCGACGACCCGCGACCTTCAGCGACTCGCCGTCCGGCGTGAAGACGATCTCGTCGTCTTCGGGCTTCGGGCCAACGCGTTCCTGCACCAGATGGTGCGGATCGTGGTCGGGACGTTGGTCCAGGTAGGGGAGGGGCGGCTGACGGCTACGGATGTTCGTCGGATCCTCGCGGCGAAGGATCGGTCGCAGGCGGCGAAGGCGGCACCCGCACAGGGGCTCACGCTCGAGCGCGTCGTCTACGGCCGACGGGCCTAGGGACGCCCGGAGGAGTGGCCGGCCCCTCCGGACGCGGACCCGATCAGCAGCAGCCGAGCGGGCAACAGGGCTCGTTGCCGTACCGCATGCGCGCCTCCTTCCGGCGTCGTGAGCAAGATATCGACGTTCATCGATGTCCGCTCACGGGGCAGGTTGCCACGAGATATCGATATCTGTCAATATCTGCCCCATGCGCCAACCGGTTGCCGTCCTCGAGCCCACCTCTGCCGTCGCGTGTTGCGCGCCCATCGCCGACCCCGGTCTCAGCGATGACGAAGCCGTGGCCACGGCCGAACTGTTCCGGTCCTTGGGCGACCCGGCCCGTGTGCGGATCCTCCACATCCTTGCGACCCAAACGGACGAGGTGTGCGGGTGCGACCTCGAGCAGCCCCTGGGCCTCTCGCAGCCGACCGTCAGCTTCCATCTGAAGAAGCTGGCTGAGGCCGGTGTCCTCGACCGCGAGAAGCGAGGAGTGTGGGTCTACTACTCCCTCAACCCCGAGGCTCGGCGGCGACTCTCGGACGTCCTGCGTCTCGGACGGCGGCGAGCCCGGTAGCACGGCCTCATCCTCAGAGCCGAAGCGATGAGGAGCGTTGCAGTGCTTCGGAGGGCCGAGGAGATCGCGAGATGCTTCCCGGAACACATCCTCCTTTGACGGCCTCGCGGCGGCGCAGGTAACCTGGTTGGCCGGTCGGCCCTGCCGGGCCGACATCTCCACGTATATGAAGACCTACTCGCCCAAGCCTGAGCACATCGAGCACCGCTGGTACGTCGTGGACGCCAGCGGCGTCGTGCTGGGCAGGCTCGCGTCCGAGGTCGCAACCATCCTGCGGGGCAAGCACAAGCCGATGTACGCGCCGCACATGGACACCGGCGATCACGTGGTTGTCGTCAACGCCGACAAGATCGAGCTCACCGGGAACAAGGGCGAGGACAAGTACGCCTACCGCCACTCCGGCTACCCGGGCGGGATCACGGCGGTCAAGTACAAGGACCTGATGGCGACCCGGCCGGTCGCGGCGGTGGAGAAAGCCGTTCGCGGCATGCTGCCCAAGAACACGCTCGGTCGTCAGATGCTGAAGAAGCTGCACGTCGTGCCCGGCCCGGAGCACCCGCACCAGGCGCAGGCGCCGGTCGCGTTGGCGCTCGGCGAGCGTCCGGCGTGGGACGGCTTGCCCGTGAAGCAGGCGCCCGAGGCGACGAAGCCGAAGGCCAGGCCCGCTGCGAAGCCGAAGGCCTCGACGGCCAAGCCGAAGACGACGGCCGCGAAGCCCAAGAGCACGGCGAAGACGGCCGCGGCCAAGCCGAAGGCGAAGAGCGCCACCAAGGCGACCGCCGCGAAGCCCAAGGCCAAGAGCGCGACGAAGGCCACCGGCAAGAAGCCGGCGGCAAAGAAGAAGACGGACGAGGAGTAAGCACGTGGTTGCAACCGCACCGAAGCTGTCGACGGGCCGCCGCAAGGGCGCCGTCGCTCGCGTCCGTCTCAGCCCCGGCGACGGCGGGTTCACCGTCAACGGCCGTCAGGTCGACGACTATTTCCCGACACGCGTGCACCGGATGGTCGCACGCGGCCCGCTGACGGCGATCGGCCGTGAGCGCGACTACGACGTGGCCGTCACGATCCGCGGCGGCGGCATCTCCGGCCAAGCCGGTGCCGTGCGCTTGGGCATCGCCAGGGCGCTCGTCGAGCTCGACCCGGAGCTCCGATCGCAACTGAAAGCCGAAGGGTTCCTGACCCGCGACGCTCGCGAGAAGGAACGCCGGAAGTACGGCCTCAAGAAGGCCCGCAAGGCGCCGCAGTACTCGAAGCGCTGACCATCTCGGTCGTGCTCCGGGTCGCGGCCCGGACACGAACGAAGGAGT
>DASYOY010000185.1:0-11440 GCA_036007245.1 Actinomycetota bacterium
ACAGGCTGAACCCGACGCCCTCGAGCATCGTCAGCACCGACAGCACCGTCGGGTTCGACACCGACCCCCATAACAGGAAGCCGAGCGCGTACACCGCGCAGCCCAGCATGTAGACGCGTCGCAGGCCGAGCCGCCGCTGCAGCCGCGACGAGCTCCGCATCGTCGGGACCTCGATCACGCCGCCGAGTGCGGTGCCGAGCCCGATCAGCAGCGCGCCACCGCCGTTGTCCGCGATCCGGAGCGCCAGGAAGTTCCATGCCGCGTTGAAGCCGATCCACACGAGCAGCGCCGCCGCGAGGTAGCCCCAGAACCGCGGCGCCTCGCGGAACACCGCGCCGACCGAGCCGAGGCGCCCATGATCCTCGAGCTTCGTCGGGCGGTCGCGCTCCACGGTCGTCGACCACACGAGGACGAGCAGCGCCGAGATCGCGAACAGCGGCATCGCCCACCCCATCCCGTACCTCTCGAGGATGAGGCCGAAGACCAGGCACGCGCCCGCATACGTCAGGCTCTCCCACCCACGGATCCTGCCGTACTCCGACATACGCTCCTGACCGAGATGCGCGAGCGCCAGCGCGTCGATGTTCGGGCCGGGCCCGACGAAGAAGGCGGAGTGGATCGCCGCGGTCAGCACGATCCCCGCGAACGCCCAATGGACGTTCAACAACAGTGCCGCGACGGCCGAGCCCGCGAGGCAGATCTGCAGGACGTTGAGGCGTCCCCACCGCGTGTCTGCCGTGTGTCCCCAGAACGGGTTCGCGACCATCCGCGCCGCCGCGCAGCATGCGATCACGACACCGATCCGCGACGCATCGAGGCCGTGGTACCGCTCGAGATACAACGCGAGGAACGGGAAGAACGCCGCGATGGCGAGCCCGAAGCACAGGAACAAACCCTGGATCTGGGCGGCATCGGACACCCGCGGTTTGCGCATCCGACCACGCTAACAGCGGGTCGAACGTCAGGCGCCGGCGTGGAACACGTCGACGAAGTGCCCGTAGCGCTCCGCGATCTCGGTCATGGTGGCGTCGCGGTCGGCCGACCCCGCGACGTAGGCACGGGCCGCATCCCACCAGATCGAGCGCCCGATCGCGAACCCGTCGAAGACTCCGGCGCCGGCGCGGAGCCACCGCTCGACCGCCTCGGTGTCGGCGCCGCGGCCGAGCACGACGCACGGCGCGCCCGCGTGCTCTGCGACCGTCGCGCAATCCTCCCGCCGCTCGAACCCCTCGATCTTCCACAGGTCGGGTTGGATGCCGGCGCCTCGCAACTCGTCGATCGCCGCGACCACGAGCCCGGGGCGGGTCGCCGTGTCGTAGTCGTCCGCGCGCTGCGCCGGCTCCGGTGGGACCAACAGCTCGAACAGGAACCCGACCCGGATCTCACGCGCTGCGGTCTGCAACGCGAGCAGCAGATCGCGTTGGCGCCCGTTCATCGCCGCGTCGCCCGACGGGTTGTAGCGGACCAGCACCTTCGCCCAGGTCGGCTTGATCGCCTCGAGCCGCTGCCGCCAGTCCGGATGCTCGAACTCGAGTTCTCGCTTGCCGCTGGCCTCGACCGGCACCGCGAACCGCACGCCCGACGTTCGCAAACGGTCGATCGCGATGCCGCCATACAACGCGTCGACCAGCCCGCCCGCGTCCCGACGGTCGACCCGCGACCGGCGGATCGCAGCTAGAAGCCCGTCGGCGATCACGGTCTTGATCTCGCGAGCCGTTGAGACCTCGCCGCGCTCCGGTTCGTCGCCGGCCTCGAAGAAGCTCGTCATGAGCGATCGCCGGTGGTCGAACGCGAGCAGGAAGGTCGCCATCGCTCCGGATGCTATCGGCGTGCGCGAACCGCCGCCGGACGCGAACGCACAGCGGGATGCGCGTTCCGGTTCGACGCCGGGTCCGGCTCGCTGCCAGACTCCCCACCATGGCGAAGGTCGTGATCATCGGCGCGGGCAGCGTCGAATTCACCCGCAACATCCTGACCGATCTGTGCAGCGCGCCCGAGCTGCACGGCACCCTGGAGCTCGCGCTCCACGACATCGACGAGGAGCGGCTCGCGTACGCCGAGCGCGCGGCGAACCAAGTGGTCGACCGGCTCGGCGCCGGCTACAAGGTGCGCGCCCACGCCGACCGCCGCGAGGCGTTCGAGGCTGCCGACTACCTGGTCAACGAGATCCAGGTCGGCGGCTACGACGCGACGCTTCGAGACTTCCAGATCCCGGCGCGATACGGACTCCGCCAGACGATCGCCGACACGATCGGCATCGGCGGCATCATGCGCGGGCTCCGCACCATCCCCGTGATGATCGAGATGGGCAACGAGATGGCCGAGCTCTGCCCCGACGGCCTGTTGCTCAACTACACGAATCCGATGGCGATGGTGCCGTGGGGCATCTGGGCCGGCTCGGCGTGGCCCGCCGCCAACACGATCGGCGTGTGCCACAGCGTGCGCGACACACACAGCTTCCTCGCCCAGCTCGCCGGCGTCCCGGAGGAGCAGGTCGAGTTCCTCACCGCCGGGTTCAACCATCAGTGCTTCGTCTACGTGTTCCGCGACAAGAACACCGGCGACGACCTGTACCCGCGCATCCGGGCGGCGGTCGACGCCGATCCGGAAGGGCTCGGCCGGCGCGTCCGCGTCGAGATCTTCCGGCGGTTCGGCTACTTCCCCACCGAAAGCTCGGAGCACTCGAGCGAATACGTGCCGTGGGTGCTGCACCTGCCCGACCAGGTCGAGCATTTCCGCAGCGAGATCGACGAGTACATCCGTCGAAGCGACGAGAACCTCGAGGAATGGGCGGCGTTGAAGGCGCAGCTCGACGCGGGGGACGAGATCGAGCTCGAGCGGAACGACGAGCTGGCGTCGCAGTACATCTTCGCGCTGGAGACCGGGACGCCCGCCACGCTCTACGGCAACGTGCGCAACGACGCGTTGATCGACGGTCTGCCGACCGACGCATGCGTGGAGGTTCCGGTGACGGTCGCCGACGGCGCGGTGCAGCCGCATCGCGTCGGCCCGATCCCGCCGCAGTGCCTCGCGCTGAACCGCACGTTCCTCAACACGGTGGAGCTGACGGTCCGGGCGGTGGTCGAGGAGTCGCGCGAGCACGTGTATCACGCGGCGCTGCTCGACCCGAACACCGCCGCGACGCTCTCGACAGAGCAGATAGTCGATATGGTTGACGAACTGATCGAGGCGCACGGGGAGCTCATCCCCGAGGCGATCCGCCGCGGCTGACGCCCGGCGATGATCGAGCAGCCGACGCTGACCGATGGGGTCGTGTGGCTCACGCCGTTCACGCGCCAAGACGGGGCGGCGATCGGTGACTTCAACCTCGATGAGGAGCACCGCCGCTGGTTCGACCAACCGCCGGTCGATCCCGAACCCGACGCACGACTGCGCCACGGTGAGGAGGTCGCGGAGCGGTGGCGCCGCGCATGGATCACGGGCGACGAACTCGCCTTCGCGGTGCGACTCTCTCCCGACGGCGAGGCGATCGGGATGGCGGAGTTGCGACCGGAACCGGACGGCGTCGGCGACATCTCCTACGCGATCGTGCCGTCGCATAGGCGAAGGGGATACGCGAGCAGGTCCGTCCGGTTGCTCGCGGATGCTGGTCTCGACCAGTGCGGCTTCGCCCGGATCGAACTTCGCTGCGACATCGACAACGTCGCGTCCGCCCGCACCGCAGAGCGTGCCGGATTCATGTTCGATCGGATCGACCCGGGCGCAGGGGTGTTCGACGAGGTCGAGGCCTGGCGTGGCACGCCGCGTGATGAACGCGTATACCACCGCGGTGCGGACGACCCGAAGGGCTAGGCTCTTGGCCGATGACGGCGGCCTTACCCGACCGGTCGGTGCGCTACCGCGCACGAGAGCTGACGGTCGTCGCCTTCTACGTCTCGGTGACGCTCGCCGCGGAGCTCGCCGCCGCGTCCTCCGATGACTCGAAGGCGATCGTGGTCGGGGCGCTTTGGGGAACCGCGGTCGGCCTCGCGCTCGCCCACTGGTACGCGCAGACGATCACGGCCGCGATCGCGCGTGGTGCGTTCGACAAGACCGATGCGGCCGAAGGCCTTCGAGAGATCGGCGCGGCCGTTGGCGTTGCGTTCGTCCTCAGCCTGCCGTTCCTCGTGTTCGAGACGCCCACGGCCCTCGTCTTCTCGCGCTGGAGTGTGGTCCTCGGCACGTCCGTGATCGCGCTCGTGCTTGCGCGAACCGCCGGCGCCGGGTGGACGCGCGCGTTCGTCGAGGCCGTGATCGTGTTCGCGATCGGCGTAGCCGTGATCGAAACGAAGGCGGCGCTCAGCCACTAAGGAGGACCGACCGGTGCTCGCCGATCTCATCGTCAACCCGCCGCTGTGGATCGAGCTGTCGGCCGTCGTGGCGGGCGCGCTCACGGGAGCGTTGTTCGCGGCGCGCCGCGGCCTCGACCTCGTCGGGATCGTCGCCATCGCGATCGTCGCCGGGCTCGGGGGCGGGATGATCCGCGACATCCTGCTGTCGACCGTGCCCGCGGCGCTCGAGGACCCCGCGTACCTCGTCGCGGTGATCGCGGCGGCAGCGGTCGGCGCGTTCTTCGCCTCGGCCGTGCAGCGGCTCCGCTGGCCGCTCTCAGGGCTCGAGTCGCTCTCACTCGGCCTGTTCGCGGTGATCGGCACGCAGAAGACGCTGTCCGCAGGACTCCCGATCGCCGCGGCGCTGCTGCTCGGCGTCATCACCGGGATCGGAGGCAGCCTGTTGCGGGATCTGTTCACGGGCGAGGTGCCGCCGGAGGCGTTCCAACGTGGGGCGCCATTCGCATCCGCTGCGGCCCTCGCGTCGGCCGTCTACGTCGTGCTGGTGCAAGGCGCACACGTCCAGAAACTCACGGCCGAGATCGCGGCGATCGCGCTGGTGTTCCTCGTGCGATCGATGGCGATCTGGCGGGGCTGGACGATGCCTCCCGCGACGGACCTCACGCCGCGTCGCCTGCGACCGCGCGAGCGCCCGTCCGACGAAGAGCCGGGCGAAGAGGAGCCAACCGCAGCCGGGTGATCAGCCCGGGATCAGAACGTCTTGATCCAGATCGTGAGCGGGTCCACCAGGTTGACACCTGGATGATCGGGATCGCTCCACCCACCCAGGTAGACCCCGCCTTGGTCGACGTAGCCGAGCGAGGTATACAGGCCTCGAGCGGCCGCGAAGTCCTCGTTGACACCCGTATCGAGGATCACGCCCGGCATGCCGTTCGCGCGAGCCAGGCGCTCGAGCGCCTCCATCAGCGCGCGCGCGGCACCCCGCCGCCGGTATCGCTCCACAACGAAGAGGTACTCGACCAGCGCGTAGCCGCGCGCCTCGAGCATCGCGTCGACATCGTGATCGTTGTTCGTGCTCACGCCGACGAATCCGATCGCGGCTCCATCCAGCCATGCGATGAACCACACGGCGCCGCCCTGCTCCTGTTCCTCCAGGCGACGTTGGAACTGCGCGGGCTCGTTCGGCGCGAGACCTTCGATCACGGCCTCCATATCGGAACGATCGAGCGGGCGGACGACGATCATGTGTCGGCCCCGAGGAGCCTCCGCGCGTTCGCGCTGTAGAGACCGGCCAGCGCGTCGTCGGAGAGCGACAGGCCGCTGATCGTCCACCGGCCCTGGCTCGGCGGTTCCTCCGGCTCGGCGTCATAGGAGAAGGCCTCGTCGGCGGTCTCGAAGAACCGCCGGTGCACCGCGTAGGTCGCCGGGTCCGGCGGGAAGGCGTCGGTCCCGAACACGAACCGATCTCGATGACGTTCCAGCAGGTCACGGGTCGCGTGCGGAACGCGACCGAGCTCCGCGATCCGTGCGGCGATGTCCGCGTACGCGTTCGGGTACGTCGTGAGCATCCGGTCGACCCACCGAAGGTCTTCGGCTGCGCACAACACGTGCGCCCCGACCCACGTGACGTCGGTGCGGCGCGCGATCAGCGATTCGAGCGACTCGAGGACCCGGTCGAACGTCGGGAAGCGATCACGATCGCCGAACCACCAATCGGGGTTCTCGAGCAGCTCCTCCAGACGTTCGTTGCGTTCGTCCAAGGGCTCGAAGAAGGCCGCGGGATCACCGACGTGGATCGTCACCGGCCGCCCGCCGGCAGCGACCGCGTCCCAGACCGGGTCGAGGCGCGCGTCGTCGGGCATGACGAGCGCGCCGCTCCCGTCGCGCAGGTGCAGCCCGAGGTCCTTCCAGACCTTGAGACCGCGCGCGCCTCGATCGAACGCGTCGGCGATCAGGGCGCCGAGCTCCGCCCAGCCGTCGCTCGCGAACAAGGCACGGTCCCATTGCGCGTATGTCGCGAACCGTCCCGGATAGGCGCGGTCGTAGCGGTCGAGGTTCGCCTCGAGCTCCTCGGCCCACATCCCGTCGAGGTTCACGATCGTCTCGACGCCGAGCTCGTCCATCAGCGCCATGAGGGCGCCCGCGTCGGGGACCGACCACGTCCCCGTGAGCCAGCGGCCGAGGTGGTTGTGCGCATCGATCAGCGGGTGCGGCGGGCTTGTGTCGAGCGTGGTCAGCGAGCGACGAACCATCGGCCGCGGCCGGTACTCCCGCAGCGGCAGATCGCGCATCAGACCGTCTCGACGGTGACGCCGGCCTCGCGGAGCGCGCGGAGCGACCGAACGTTGGCGGACCGGTCGGTGATCAGGGTGTCGATCCGCGAGACCGGGCAGATCCGCGCGAACGCGACGCCGCCGATCTTCGAAGCATCCGCGACCACGACGATGCGCTGGGCTCGGTCGATCAGCGCGAGGTCGGTGTGCGCTTCGACCTCGTGGTGTGTCGTGCATCCGGCCTCGGCGTCGATCCCGTCGACGCCGATCACGACCAGGTCCAGATGCAGCCCCGCGAGCGACGCCTCGGCGAGGGGACCGACGAGCTCGTAGGATTCGGGCCGCGCCGTGCCGCCGGTGACCACCAGCTTCAGGTTGGGACGGACCGCGAGCTCGCTCGCGATGTTGAGCGCGTTGGTCACGACCGTGAGCCGCTCGCGGTCGACGAGCTCGCGCGCCACCTCGGTGCACGTCGTACCGCCGGTCAGGCCGAGCGACATGCCGTCGGTCACGAGCCTCGCCGCCGCTTGCGCGATCTTCCGCTTCTCGTCGTGATGCCGCGCCCCCTTGTAGCGGAGCGGCAGCTCGTACAGGACGCCCATCGTCACCGCGCCGCCGTGGGTGCGTGCGAGCAGGCGCTGCTCCTCGAGAAGCTCGAGGTCGCGCCGGATCGTCGCCGCCGACACGTCGAGCCGCGACGCGAGGTCGGCCACTTCGACGCTGCCGTCTGCCGACAGATCCGCGAGGATCGCCGAGAGTCGTTCGGCCTGTTGCACGTCGCGGACGATACACCCGGCCTGCGCGTTCATGCACGTTTCGGCTTGACTTCGAACATAATCGAGCAATAGCCTCCGCATAGATGAGCCTCACCTCGGAGGAGATCGCCTCTCAGCCCGGGTGCTGGCGCGAAGCAGCGGCGCTGGCGGCCGAGTCGGTTCTGGCGCTCCCTTACGCCGGTGAGCGGGTCGTGGCGCTCGGCTGCGGCACCAGCTGGTTCGTCGCGCAGGCCTATGCGGCGCGCCGGGCCGAGCTTCATTGGGCCCTTGGCGTGACCGACGCGTACACACCGACCGAGCTCCCGATCGAACGCCCCATCGACCGGACGGTCGTGATCACCCGGAGCGGCACCACGACAGAAGCCTTGCGCGCGATCGAGCGGATGCAGGCGGAGGCGACCTTCACCACGGTGATCACCGCGGTGCCCGATTCGCCCGCGGCCACCCTCGCCGGCCACCTGATCACGCTGGAGTTCGCCGACGAGCGGTCGGTCGTCCAGACCCGCTTCGCCACCAGCACGCTCGCACTCTTACGCGCCCATCTCGGGGAAGACCTCGCTCCGGCCATCGCCGACGCCGAGCGCGCGGTCACGATGCCGCTCCCCCACGACCCGGCAGGGTTCGATCACTTCGTCTTCCTCGGCGGCGGCTGGAGCGTCGGGATCGCCCACGAGGGGGCACTGAAGCTCCGAGAGTCGGCCCAAGCCCACACCGAGAGCTACCCCGCGATGGAGTATCGGCACGGCCCGATCAGCGTCGCCGGGCCCTCCAGCCTGGTCTGGATCCTCGGCTCCCCCGATCCCGGCGTGGCCGACGATGTGGCCGCGACCGGAGCAACCGTGCGGATCGGTGAACTCGACCCCATGGCAGAACTCGTACTCATCCACAGGACGGCGGTCGCGCTCGCGCAGGCACGCGGGCTCGACCCCGATCATCCGCGCCACCTGACCCGGTCGGTGGTGCTCCAACAGGAGGGGACATCATGAGGAGCCAGAGGAAAGGCAAGCTGATAGTGCCGGCCATCGCGTCGGTCGTCCTCATCGCGGTCGCGTGCACATCGGGATCTTCAGGATCGTCATCCGCCTCGGGGGCCGACTGCGGCCAGCCGACGCAGCTCACGATGTGGCACGGCTACGGCAAGGTCATCGACAACCAAGGCCAGACCAATTACGAGGCCAAGTCGCTCACCGACCTCGTGGACCAGTACAACGCGATGAACACCGGCGTCTGTGTGAACCTCGACTACATCGGAACCAACGACCACGCCTTGGAGAAGCTCACCGTTGCGTTGAACGCGGGCGAACAGCCAGACATCACCTATCAGTACGGCACCTCGATGCCACAGCTCGCGGGCGCGCCCGGCATCATGGACCTCACAGACAAGGTGCAGGATCCAACCTTCAAGTGGAACGACTTCGTGGCGGGCGCGCGGGACGCCGCAACCGTCGACGGGCATGTGCTCGGTATCCCGGCCCTGATCGACAACCTCGCGATCGTCTACAACAAGGACCTCTTCAAGCAGGCCGGGATCAGCCCACCCACTGCCGACTGGACCTGGGATGACTTCCGGGCCGCGGCCGCAGCGCTCACCGACCCCTCCAAGAAGCAGTACGGGTTCGCGTTCCCCGTCGACGGGACCGAGGACACGGTGTGGCACTACGACGCGATGCTCTGGGAGGCCGGCGGCGACATCTTGAACGCGGACAACACGAAGGCCGCGTTCAACTCGGACGCGGGGGTGCAAGCCCTCACCACGCTGCAGCAGATGGCAGTGACCGACAAGTCGGTCTTCCTGGACCAGCAGAACACCGGCAAGATCGAGCAGCTCTTCAACGCTGGGAATATCGGCATGCTCGTCACCGGCCCTTGGGACCTCTCGAGCTTCCCCGACGTCAACTACGGCGTGCAGATCATGCCCACGTATCCGGGGGGAACGCACGCGACGATCGCGGGCCCCGACATGTGGGTGATGTTCGACAACAACGGTCACGGAGAGGCGGCCTGGCAGTTCATGCAGTGGTTCACCGCCGCCCAGCAGATCAAGGCGGATTCGTTGGAAAGCGGGCACCTGCCGACCCGCAACTCCGTCGTCAAGGAGCCGGGGTTCCTCAGCGCGTTCGACAAGAAGTTCCCGGGTGAAGGCCTGTTCGCTCAGAACCTGGCCAATGTGACGAAGGCGCGCCCGGTCATCACGAGCTACGACCAGATCAGCACCATCATGGGCCAAGCGATCGTCAAGGTGATGCTGGGGCAAGGCGACCCGAAGACGTCGCTCGACGACGCGGCGAACCAGGTGAACCAGGTGTTGGCGGGCGGTTGACGATGGCGGTGGCCGCGAGGCAGCAGCGGGGCGCGCCGGGCTTCGCTCGGCGCGCCCTGACGTCTGACCACATGGCCGGGTGGCTGTTCGTGTTCCCCGCGGTCTTCCTCATCGCGTTGTTCAGCATCTTCCCCATCATCTGGGGGTTCATCCTGTCGCTGCAGAAAGCGAGCCTGATCTCACCTAACCGGCCGTTCGTGGGGTTCGACAACTACGCGCACATCGCGAGCGATCCGCTCGCGAGGCAGGCCGCGGTCAACGCGGTGGTCTACACATGCCTGTTCGTGCCGACGTCCATCATCCTGGCGTTGTTCCTATCGATCGCGATGAACCAGAAGATCCGGCTCATCCGGTTCTATCGTCTGGCGGTGTTCATCCCCGTCGCTGTGTCGACGATCGCGACTGGCGTGATGTTCATGTGGGTATTCGACTCGACCTTCGGGCTCGCGAACTGGGCCCTCGGAACGGTCGGGATCGGGCCGTTCGGATGGTTCGACTCCCCGCAGGGCGCGATGCCGTCCCTCGTCATCATGACGGTCTGGGGGTGGTTGGGGTTCGATGCAATCATCTATCTCGCGGCGTTGCAGGGCGTGCCCCCTGAACTGGTCGAGGCGGCTTCAGTGGACGGCGCGTCGCGCTGGTCCATCTTCCGACGCGTGACCTTGCCGCTGCTCGGCCCGGCGACGTTGTTGCTCGTCGTATGGTCCACGATCAGCGCCGTGCAGCTCTTCGACGAGGTGTTCCTCATCACGCACGGCGGGCCGCTGGGCCGCACGAGCGTGCCGGTCTTCTATATCTACAAGCTAGCCTTCACGAGCCAGTATGGGTTCGGCGCTGCTGGCTACGCCGCCGCCCTCGCCTACGTCCTGTTCGTCGTGATCTTGATCCTCACGCTGATCCAGTTCTGGCTGGGCAATCGGGTGGTGCATTACTCCTCATGAGTCTGAAACCCGACGTCCGAGCGATGGGGGCGATCCTCGCCGCGACCGACACCGCGGAGCTCAAGGGCGAGACGGGCATGGTCGAGCGGCCGCGCGCCCGGTGGCTGCCGTTCAGCCCCTGGCACCTCCTGCTGATGCCCGTCGCGATCATCATGTTGGTGCCGCTCCTGTGGGTCGTGGTGACATCGCTCGAGACGCTCGCGCAGACGCAGCACTTCCCGCCGATCCTGTGGCCCGGCTCGTTCCAATGGAACAACTATCCTCGGGCCTGGTCGTCCGTGCCGTTCGGAAGGTGGTTCGTGAACACGACGATCGTGACGTCGGTCGTCGTCGCGTCCAACCTGGTGTTCTGTGCGCTGGCTGCCTACGGGTTCGCGCGGATCCGGTTCTTCGGCAAGAACGTTGCGTACTTCTTCCTGCTGGCAACGCTGCTGATCCCGATCCAGGTCGTGATCATCCCGACGTTCCTGATCGTGAAGCAGATGCACCTGATCAACACGCTCGGAGCGCTGATCGTCCCGAACCTGGCGAACGTGTTCGGGATCTTCCTGCTGACCCAATTCTTCCGCACGCTGCCGATCGAGCTCGAGGAGGCGGCCAGGATCGACGGAGCGTCGCGGCTGAAGGTGTTGTTCAGGATCGTGCTGCCGTTGTCCCTCCCGGCCCTGGCCACGCTCGCGGTGATCCAGTTCCTCTGGACGTGGAACGACTTCCTGTGGCCGCTCGTGACGATCTACAAGGAGTCGGCGTTCACGTTGCAGCTCGGGCTCCAGAGCTTCCAGGGCTCGCACGTCAACGACACGAACCTGCTGATGGCCGGCAACGTCATGAGCATGAT
>DASYOY010000186.1:0-22656 GCA_036007245.1 Actinomycetota bacterium
GGGCTGGTCGGTCTTGAGCACGACCATCTCGTGGCCCATCGTCCCGGCGTTGGTGATCAGGAACGTGATCTTGCCGGCAGGTGCGTAGTCCTGACTGAGCGTGATCGACATCTGGGTCGGTGAGGTGTCGGCCAAGGTGGCCTGGATCACGTTCGACGTCGCCGGATAGCCCGCCGGCTGCGCCGCGGCCGCGGTCTCGCCGGCGCCGCGGTAGCCCGGGATCATCGCGACCGTGTTGCCGCCGGCGCCGCTCTGCAGGCACGCAGTCAGGACAACCAGCAGCCACGCCGTTCCCAGGATGCGCACGCGCCTGCCCATCTCAGCCTCCCTGCGGGGTCCGCCAGTCCGGGCGGCTCGGCGCCGTCGACTGCCACGACCGGACGTACGCGACGATCGCGTCGATCTGCTGCTGCGTCAGCGAGCCGCCGTAATCGGCGAGCCACGCAGGCATCTCGCTGCCCGGCACGCCGCCCTCGATGATCCCGGCGATCTGCTGATCGGAGACCGAGGCGAGGAACTCCTGCGAGTTCAGCGCGGGCGCCGTGATGCCCTCTCCCATCTTGCCGTGGCACGTCGCGCAGTTCTCGCTCCAAAGCTCTTGGCCTGCGGCGATCTGCGCAGCGTTCTGCGACACCTCCGCGTCGGTGCGCCGGGACGATTCGGTCAATCGGTACGCGGGGAACGACAGGACGAGCACGAGGAAGACCCACACGCCGCCGATCTGCCAGCGCCGCGTCGAGCGACGCACGTCCACCGGATCGCGCACCGTCTCGGTCATGACGGAGTCGCCTCAGGGCTAGGAGACGCCGCGGCCTCGCCACCCGCCGTCACGCACGACGGGCCCGCGGCCTCCGTCGGGCCTTCACGGACACCGCGCGGCGGCCCCTCGACGATCGAGGATGTGTCGACGAGCACCGTCCCGTCGCTCTGGATCGAGATCGGGAACCGGTCCATCCCGCGCGGCGCCGGCCCTTGCTGGTACTCCCCGATGATGTTGTAGATGCTGCCGTGGCACGGGCATTGGAACTGCTGCGCGCTGTCGCAGTACGGCACCCGGCACCCGAGATGGGGGCACTTCTGATACAGCGCGCGCAAGCCACCCTGGTACTGGGTGACGTAGAAGCGCCCGTTCAGGAAGTACTGGATGGCCCCTTCCTCTGCGTAGTCGGCGACGTTCCCGGCCTCGACCGCCCCGCCGAACCCGGCGGCGGGCCTCGGATGCAGGATGTCGTAGCTCGTCCATGCTGCCTCGGCGACCAGCGCCACGCCGAGCACCTTCCACGTTCCGTTCAGGAACCGACGGCGGTCGATGTCTTCGGGAACGTGCTGCGTCTCGTCCGTCATCTCGATCAGAGCTCCACGTAGAGGTGCTGCCACGGCCAGACCCACGACCAGCCCGGCCCTCGGAAGAAGGTGCCGATCACGGTCAACACGAGCGCAGCGACGGCGACCGCCGTGAACACCACGACGACGACCTTGCGGTCGCGGATCCGCCAGCCCTTCCCGCGATCCAGATAGGGCAGGAACATCAGCCACAGCAGCGCGGCGGTCGGCACGATCACGCCGGCGACCATCGGCTGCACATGACTCAACAGCTCCTGGAGTCCGGCGAAGTACCACGGCGCCTTCGCGACCTCGGGCGTCTGGTTCGGGTTCGCGATGTCCTTCAACGGCGCCTGGAACAAGATCGCGAGGATGAAGACGACCGCGACCGTCACGCCGGCGACGACCGCGTGCCGCACGAGCAGGTGCGGCCACGTGAACACGTCGTCATCGGGCTCCTGCTCTTTGCGGAGCTCGACGTCACGAGGGACCACACCAAGCAGTCGGTAGCGGCCCTCGGGATCAGGCGTCGACATCGTGCACCTCCAGCGGCTCGCCGGCCGGTTCGTCAGCGACGGGTTCTTCGGTCTTGCGATCGACGACGGCGAAGTTGTCCTTGCGGACGCGCCAGATGTGGATCGCGATGATGAGCGTCATCAAGGCGGGGATGAAGTAGATGTGCAGCACGTAGAACCGAAGCAACGTCGCGGCGCTGACCTCGTTCCCGCCGAGCAACAGCGAACGCACCTGGTTGCCGAACACCGGCACGTACCCGGCGATGTTCGTGCCGACCGTGATGGCCCAGTAGGACAGCTGGTCCCAGGGCAGCAGATAGCCGGTGAACGACATCAGGAGCGTGAGCACGAGCAGCACCACGCCGATCACCCAGTTGAACTGGCGCGGCCGCCGATACGCGCCAGCGTAGAACACACGCATGAGGTGCAGGAACACGACGAGCACCATCAGGTGTGCCGACCACCGGTGGACGTTCCGCACGAACTGGCCGAACGCGACGGCCGTCGACAGCGAGTGCATGTCGAAGTACGCGTCCGGCGGCGCCGGGTGATAGAAGAACATCAGGTACATCCCCGACACGAACAAGATCAGGTACAGCGTCGCGGCGATGAAGCCGAGGCGCAGCGTCGTCCGCGTCTTCACGATCTCCTTCGGCACCTTCACTGGATACAGGTGCAGGAAGAAGTTGTGGAAAGAGGTCATCGCACGGCCGCGCGGGGTCGTCGGCTCGGGATGCCGGATCGCCGACGTATAGAGCTCCGAGCGCTTGAACGACTTCCCCGGATGGAACATCGCGAGGTACCACGAGCGCTCCCGCACCGGTGGGCGATCGGTCGACACGGGTTCCCTCCTTACGTTCCGATGGGAGTCAGGGCGATCGGGGCGCTCGAGGCCTCCGACCAGCCGTCCAGCGACAGGGCATCTGTGGGGCAGCGGTCCACGCACAGCGCGCACCGGATGCACCGTTCCTCCTGCAGGATCAACGCGCTCGACGGCCGCTCGGGCGCGACGCCGTCGATGTCCTCGGCGGGCACGATCCGGATGCAGTGCTCGGGGCAGACGTCCACGCACCCGCCGCACAAGATGCAGATGCTCGGATCCAGGTTGATGTTCAGGAAGCACTGCAGGCACCGGCCGGCTTCCTCGCGCGCCTGCTCGGTCGTGTAGCCGAGCTCGATCTCGGGCGAGCCGATCCGCCGCTCGGTCGCCTCCGCCGGCACTGCGACGCGACTCCGCTCGGTGTAGGTCGCGGCGTCCGGACCGCGAGTGACCGAGACGATCGGAAGCATCCGTCGGCCGCTCAGCGAGGGCCGCTCCGGCTTCGCACCGGTTAGCTGCTCGTAGATCGAGGCGGCCGCGCGCCTGCCGTCCGCGATCGCGTCGATCAGGTTGCGAGGCCCATAGGCGACGTCGCCGCCGGCGTAGACCCCGGTCACGCTGGTCGCAAGCGTTTCTGTGTCGATCGCGATCGTGCCGCGCGGGCTCGCCTCGACGTCGCCGTCCGTGCGCCAGGACAGGTCCGGTGACTGCCCGATCGCGAGGATCACCGAGTCGCACTCGAGCACCCGCTCGGTGTCCGGCACGAACGACGGGTTGAACCGCCCGGTTTCGTCGAAGACCGAGGCGACATCGACGGTCTCCAATCCCGTCACGTGGCCCGTGCCGACGATCCGGTTCGGCCCGAGCCGTCCGTTGATCTCGATCCCCTCGACCTCCGCCTCCTCGATCTCGAACTCGTGCGCCGGCATCTCGACACGGTTCTCGAGGGCGATCACGCGGACGCGCCGCGCACCGAGACGCTTCGCGGTGCGCGCAACGTCGAAGGCCGTCGTCGAGGTCTCGCCCACGCCGGCCAGATCTCGCAGCGCCGTTCGCGCCGCGTCGAGCGCCACATTGCCGCCGCCGACGACGATCACGTCCTCGCCGAGATCCACCGCGTAGCCCAGGTTCGCGTTCAGGAGGAAGTCGACCGCGTTCAGAACGCCGTCGAGCTCGACGCCGGGGATCTGCAGCTCACGCGCGCGGGTGGCGCCGATCCCGAGGAACACGGCGGCGAAGCCGTCGTCGCGAAGAGACGCGAGGCTGAAGTCGCGACCGAGCGCCTGCTCGGTGCGAAGCTCCACGCCCATATCGAGGATCGCCCGGATCTCATCGTCGATCAGGTCGCGACGGAGTCGGTACGGAGGGATCCCGAGCACCATCATGCCGCCCGGCCGTTCCTGGGCTTCGAACACGACCGGCTGGAACCCATAGGTCGCGAGGTCATGCGCGCACGCGAGCCCAGCGGGACCGGCGCCGACGATCGCGACACGCTCGTCGCGCCGCGGCGCGCGAGGCGCCGCGGCGGCGTACGCGCTGGCCGCGCCCGCTTCGACCCCGTGGTGCTCGCACGCGTACCGCTTCAACGCACGGATCGCGATCGGCTCGTCGATCGCGCCGCGGCGGCACGCGAGCTCGCACGGCGCGGCGCAGACACGCCCGCAGATCGACGGGAACGGGTTCGGCAGCCGCGCGATGTCGTAGGCGAGCGCGTCGTCGCCGGCGGCGATCGCTGCGACATACCGGCCCGCGTTCGTGAGTACCGGACACGCGCGCGTGCAGGGGACGTTGTCGTCGAACCACGAGCCGTCGACCGGGTGGGCCGTGAACGCGACGCTCATGATCGCGCCGCCTGGAGCCGCACGAAGACGACACAGCCAGCCACGAACGCGACGGCCGTGTACGCGAGCATCGCGAGGTCTCGCCAGAAGGGGAGGAGATGGAGCGACAGGTAGGCGAGCAACCGGTCCGGGACGATGAGGAACAAGACCACCGTAACGACGAGAACGATCGCCCCGCGCACGATCGCGCTCCCCCATCGGACCTCGCCCGTCATGGGGGTAAGCGTGACCGGCCAGTCGGTGCTCCGCAAGGACAGACGGCCCACTCGCGGCAGGACCTCCGGCCCCGGCGCTCAGCCCTCAGGCGCCCGAGATCACGCCTGGGGCACCCGCGGTCATCCCTCAGGCTGCGGGCACCCGCGCGATCTCCGGGTGGTCAAGGTCCAGCGGTCCGGCGTCGCATGCCCGCTCGGGTAGCTCCCCCGTCTCGGCCATCTCAAAGAACTCGCGTTCGATGCGCCGATAGGTATCCCACTCGGGCGGCAGTTGCTCTTCGTGGAAGATCGCGGTGACGGGGCAGACCGGCTCGCACGCCCCGCAGTCCACGCAGGCGTCAGGGCGGATGTAGCTCTTCCGTACGCCGTCGAAGATGCAGTCCACCGGGCACTCGTCGACGCATCCTCGGTCGTGTACGTCCACGCACGGTTCGGCGATCACGTAGGCCATGGCGAGACCTCCTCGGCTCCGGTGCGCCGGGTTCCTCGGCGCCTTCGAAACGACCGTACCCAGGCCGGTGTTAGCGCCCGGCTAAGAACCGATGAAGCCTCGTCTCAGATCCCGCGGTGCCGCGCGCTCACGCGTTCGCGACGCCGACGATGTGGCCCACCCACTCGTCGTGCGTGAGCGCGTCCAGGAGCGTGGCGGCGAAGTCGCCTCGGGTGAGCGACCGCGCCGGCGGTCTGCCGTCGACCGCCGTCGTGACGTTGCCGGTGGCCGGGTCGTCGGTGAGGAAGGGCGCGGCCAGTAGGGTCCAGTCGAGCCCGCTCGCAGCCATGATCGCGGCGTCACGGCGATGCTCCGCCGCGACGTTGGCGTACTCGCCGACGACCTCGTCGGTGGTCAGCACCTTGCCGTTGGCCGCGGCGGCGATCCGCCGAACGCCGGCACGGATCATCGCGTCGACCACCGCCTGCGTCGCTTCCGACACCTCGGTGATGGTGACGCCGGTGATCGGGCCGATCGCGGACACGACCGCGTCGACCCCGGCGAGCTCCGGTGCGATCGCGTCCTGATCGCGCAGGTCGAGAACGGTCACCCGCACCCGTGGGTCGAGCGGCGACTCGGGCTCGTGACGGACCAGCGCAGCCACGTCGTGACCGCGCGCAAGGGCGAGCTCAGCCGCGATGTGGCCGGTTCTCCCGGTGGTGCCCAGCACGACGACCCGCATGGCTCTGCCCTACCCCGGAGACCGCCGCCTACGCCGCGGACGTCACGGCGGCGGGCTCCTCGGTGCGGAGCGCCACCGCCAAGACGTCACGCACGTCTTCGACCGGGTGAAAGGTCATCTGCTCGCGGACCTGCTCGGGCACGTCGTCGAGATCGCCTTCGTTCCGCTTGGGCATGATCACCTCGGTGAGGCCCGCACGGTGCGCCGCAAGGACCTTCTGCTTGAGCCCGCCGATCGGCAGGACGCGGCCCTGCAGCGTCACCTCGCCGGTCATCCCGACGCTCGCGCGCACCGGCTGATCGGTCAGCAACGACACCAACGCGGTCGTCATCGTGATGCCGGCGCTCGGGCCGTCCTTCGGCACCGCGCCCGCCGGCACGTGCAGGTGGAACCGTCCGTGTGCGCGTTCGCTCGGGATGCCGAGCTCGGCCGCGTGCGACCGCACGTAGGACAATGCGATCTGCGCGGACTCCTTCATCACGTCGCCGAGCTGGCCGGTGAGTGTGAAGCCATCCGTCGCCTCGCCCTCCTCGCGGGTCGCCTCGATGAACAGCACGTCGCCGCCGGTTCCAGTGACCGCCAGGCCCGTGGCCACGCCCGCAACCGCGGTGCGCTCCGCGACCTCGAAGAAGAACCGAGGCCGGCCGAGATAGCTTCGGACGTCGTCCGCCTCGACGAGGATCGGCGTCTCGTGCCCGCCTGAAGCGATCGTGGTCGCGGCCTTGCGCAGCAGCTTCCCGAGCTCGCGCTCGAGGTTGCGGACGCCCGCTTCACGCGTGTAGTCGGCGACGATCACACGCAGCGCGTCGTCGACGATCGTCACCTCGTCGTCGCGCAGGCCGTGGCGCTCGAGCTGCCGCGGCAGCAGGTGATGGCGCGCGATCGCGACCTTCTCGTCCTCGGTGTAGCCGTCGATCCGGATGACCTCCATCCGGTCGAGCAGCGGCGCCGGGATCGTTTCGGCCACGTTGGCCGTCGCGATGAACAGCACCTCGGACAGATCGAGGTCCACGTCGAGGTAGTGATCGCGGAACGTGTGGTTCTGCGCCGGGTCGAGCACCTCGAGCAGTGCGCTCGAGGGGTCGCCACGCCAATCCGCGCCCACCTTGTCGATCTCGTCCAGCATCATCACCGGGTTCTTCGTGCCGGCGTCCTTCAACGCGCGCACGATCCGGCCCGGGAGTGCGCCAACGTATGTGCGCCGGTGGCCGCGGATCTCAGCCTCGTCGTGGATCCCGCCGAGCGAGACGCGCACGAAGTGGCGGCCGAGCGCACGCGCGACGGACTCGCCGAGCGAGGTCTTGCCCACACCGGGCGGTCCAACCAGGGTGAGGATCGCGCCGGAGCCGCGCCCGGTCGCCTCGGCCAGCCCACGCTCCTTGCGCAGCTTCCGCACGGCCAGGTATTCCAGGATCCGGTCCTTCACGTCGTCGAGGCCCTCGTGGTCGGCGTCCAACACCGCGCGTGCCTGATCGATCTCGAGGTTGTCGTCGGTGCGGACGTTCCACGGCACCTCGGTCAGCCAATCGAGATACGTGCGGATCCATCCGTACTCGGGCGATTGGTCTGACGTCCGCTCCAGCCGGCCGAGCTCACGCTCCGCCTGCTCGCGGACCTCGTCGGGCATGCCGGCGGCCTCGATCTTCGCCCGCAGCTCGACGATCACGTCGTCTCCGTCGTCGTCGCCGAGCTCCTTGCGGATCGCCGCCATCTGCTCGCGCAAGATCACCTCGCGCTGGCGCTTCTCGAGGTTCTCCGACACCTCGTCGCGGATGTGCTCCTTGACTTCAACCTCGGCGAGCGTGTCCTTCGCCCACGCCAGGACCTTCTCCAGCCGCTGCTCGACATCGACGGTCTCAAGGATCTCGACCTTCCGCTCGAAACTGAGGTCCGGCGAGTAGCCGGCCATGTCGGCGATCTGACCGGGCGAGTCGATCCCACGGAGGAACTCCGCGATCTGCGGCACACCGCGCGCCTCGACGATGGTCTCCAAAGTCGCCCGGTACTGGCGAGCGAGCTCACGGGCCCGTTGGCTGGGCTCAAGCTCGTCTACGGGGTCGATCTGCACCCAGGTCGCCGAGCCCGTGCCGGGCACCCCAACGCCAACAACGCCGCGGTGCAGCCCACGGATCACGGCGGCCTCAGCGCCGCCGCGGACCTTGCCCACCTCCTCGACCCTGGCGACGGTGCCGACCCGTGCGTAGCGGCCCTCGATCCGAGGAACAACGATCAGTTCCCCGCGGGCCGCAGCGTCCAGGGCCGCGGCCGCGTCAGGCGACTCGATGGTCAGAGTCACGACCATGCCGGGCAAGACCACGCCGGTCGTAAGTGGAAGCAGTGGAAGGGTTTCTGTCTGGAGTTCAGTCATCTTGGTTGCATCCCCTTTGGGCTCTCGTACAGGGTGGAACGGGCGTCGCGGCCCACGCATTCCATGTAAGGATGATTACAGACTTTCGAAAAGGGTCGGGCGGGTCGTTCTAGCCGGGCGGATCTGGGCGCCGGACCCGCTCACTCGACTGCTCGCGTTCCCGCCTCAGGACCAGGGCGGACCGGTCCAGGCCCGCTCATCCGCTCAACGACGCGCAGGGCGGTGTGTGTTCCGGGATGGCGCGAGCGGGCGCTCACGAGGCATCATCGGGCCCTCTCGGCTCCCCGAGCGGCCGAGCAGACAGAGGGAGGTTCCACGATGCGGGCTCGTGCCATGTACCTGGTTGCTGCGGTCGGCGTGGTCGCAGCACTGCTGACGATCCCGGGGACAGCCGGCGCCGCGACGGTTCCTGCGCCCCTGGCGTGCCAAACGAGCCAAGGCGCCTGCTGGCATCCCGCGCTGAACGCCCGCTGGCAGACCAGCTGCAGGCCGTGTCGGGCTTCAACTCGACGGGTGGGATCAACGTTGGCATCTCGGCTGCGCCCTACACAGGCGGTGCCGCCGTGAAGCCATCCGTGTTCGACATCGACCTCTTCACCGACCAAACCATCGCCGGGAACAACACGACGTTGAACACCGCCGCCGTCAACGCGATCCACCAGGCCGGCGCCAACGCGATCTGCTACGTCGACGCAGGTACGTGGGAGAACTGGCGCGCCGACGCGAACCAGTTCCCCGCATCGGTCCAGGGCAGCAAGAACGGATGGCCGGGCGAGAAGTGGCTCGACATCCGCCAGACGTCGATCCTGCTGCCGATCATGCAGGCCCGCGTGCAGAAGTGTCAGCAGGCCGGCTTCGACGGGGTCGAATGGGACAACGTCGATGGCTACTCGAACAAGACCGGGTTCCCGCTGACGGCGAACGACCAGCTGGTGTACGACGCATCGCTCGCGAACCTCGCGCATCAGTACGGCCTCACGGTCGCCCTGAAGAACGACGTCGAGCAAGTGCCGAACCTGGCGTCCTACTTCGACTACGCGATCAACGAGCAGTGCCAGCAGTACAACGAGTGCGGCAACTACACGACGTACTTCGTCAACGCGGGCAAGACCGTGTTCCAGGTGGAGTACAAGCTGTCGCTCGCGAAGTTCTGCCCGAAGGCCAACGCTGAGAACCGCAACGCGATCACGAAGACCTTCGATCTGTTCGACGCGCCGTGGACGCCGTGCAGCTGAGCTAGAGGGTCGTCGGGACGCTCTGAGCGAACCGGAACACGTCGTGCGGGTCGTAGCGGTGCTTGACCTGAACCAGCCGGTCCAGGTTGGCGCCGTAGTACGCCTGCTGCCATCCCTGGAGCTCGGGGTCGATGTAGTTCACGTAGGCGGCGCCGCTCGCTGAGCTCCGGAGGGACCGCCACAGGCTCGTGAGCCACTGCCGGTTCGCGGTGAGGGTCGCGTCGTCGGGGACGCTCGAGAACGTGACGAACTCCTGCGCCAGGAACCGGGCCTGACGATGCGGGAACGCGGTCGCGTGGTCGCCGAGCTGCCCGATCTGACCGCCCCAGGAGTCGAAGATGACACCTCCCGAGCTGCCCTTGAGGGCCGGCGCTGACCGGGCCTCGATGCGACCGAGCATCGCGTCGACGTCGGCCGCCGAGATCGGATGGTCGAAGAAGTCGGACTTCGCGAGCGACGCCTGGCGTGACAGCGTGCCGCCGTGGATCTTCAGCGAGCATGCGTCGGCGGTTTGGCCCGCGCAGCCGGCGTAGAGCTTAGCGACATCGAGGTAGGGAAGCGTCGAGGTCGACTTCGAGACCGGAGGCACCGACGACGTCAGATGGTTGAGGACGGGCGTGAGCCCCGAGGGCGAACCGGACCACGTACCGATCATCGAGACCTGCGGGCCCGAGCCCGGGATGTAGCGGAAGCGAAGGCTCGTCCAGAGATCGTGCGGCGCGGACGGAGCCCAGTCCGACCACGCGCGGAGCACATGGGCGGCCGCCGACCAGTGCCACGACAGCGCGCAGATCGTGAGATGCGTGAGCGGGTGCGCCGCGAAGGTGAACGACGTCACGACGCCGAAGTTACCGCCGCCGCCGCCCCGGAGGGCCCACAAGAGGTCGTCGTGCCGGTTGGCGTCGCAGTGCACGACCGTGCCGTCGGCCAGAACGACGGTCGCGGCCTCGAGCGAGTCGCACGTCAGCCCGAACCGGCGTCCCGTGACACCCTGACCGCCGCCCATCGTGAGCCCCGCGATGCCGACGGTGGCACAGGTCCCGCCGGGGACGACGAGGCCGTCGGCTGCGAGAGCGTTCGCCACCTGCATCAGCGACGTGCCAGATCCGACCGTGGCTCGCTTGGCGGCCGTGTCGGTGGTGACCTTGTCCAATGTGCTGACGTCGATCACGATGCCGTTGCTCAGCGAATAGCCGGCGTAGCTGTGCCCACCAGACTTGGCGGCGAACCGGAACCCGTGGTCGCGTGCGAACGCGATGGTGCGGGCGACATCACGGGTCGACGCCACCTGGACGATGGCGCGCGGGTGGATGTCGTCGAACAACGGGTCGTAGGCGAGCCGGGCGGTCGGATACTTCGGAGACCCCGGGCGGATCAGGTCGCCGTCGAGGCTCGCGGCCAGCCGATGCCACGCGGTCCCGTTGGTGCGAGCGGCATCCGTCGACAGGCTCGCGGCGGGCGCCACGCTCGGAGCGCTCGTGGACCCTCCGGACGTAGCGGTGCACGCGGCGGCGAGAGCCGACACGCCCGGGAGCGCAACCGACCACCGGGCGGCCGAGCGGAGGAAGGACCGGCGATCCACCGAGCCGATGCTACGGCGGCGCACCGGACAACGTCGGAGCCCAAGGCGACTCGGGTATCGTCGCCAGGTCATGGACGCCCGCCGGCTCGACGATCTCCTTCATGCCGATGGTCCGTCACGCGGCAAGGCGGTCGTGCGTGTCGGCGAGCTCCCCGGCGGGTCTGCGATCGACGTGCCCGCCACGGTTATCCGAGGCGCGGCATCCGGGCCGACGGTGTGGATCATGGCGACCCGCGACGGCGACGAGGTCCACGCAACGTTGGTCGCGATGGCGCTCCAGCGGCGGCTCGACCCAGCGGACATCTCGGGCACCGTGGTCGTGATGCCGATCGGCAACGTCCCCGGGTTCGGCGTCCTGAGTCGCGAGCACCCGCTCGCGCCGACCTACCTCGAGCAGCAGATGGACGACCGCTACTTCGATCTGATCTCCGAACGCGGTGGCTCGTTCATCGACCTGCACAGCGCCGGGGTGCCGTCGGACACGGTCGATTGGACGCTCGCCGTGCAGGGCGACGAAACGGGAACGGCGATGGGCCGCGCGTACGGATCGTCGTTCCTGTACGAACACCGGATGGGTGACCCCGACACGGATCCCGTTCTGCTCGACGGCGCGCTATACGTGCGGCTCTCGCGCGCGGGCGTACCGGCGATCCTGATAGAAGCTGGCGGCGGACTGCCGCCCTCAGACGCAACGGTCGAGCGTGCGACCAACGGCGTGTGGAACGTCCTTCGGCGCCTCGGCACTGTGCGGGAGCCGGTCGCGGAGACGCCCGACCCGCGGATGATCCACGGTTTCAAGATCGTCACACCCGATCACGGCGGCTTGTTCATCGATGGCGTGGCGGTCGGGGCCGAGGTCTCTCAAGGCGACGTACTCGCGCGCATCATCGATCCGTTCGGCGACGTCGTGGAGGAGCTGAACGCTCCGGTCGGCGGTGTCGTCCTGACGATCCCGGTGAATCCCGCGGTCGGCACCGGCACCTGGGCCTACGAGATCGGCTGGTAGCCGGCCGGGCGCACACGACGATGCCTGAGGCACAGCACGACGGTCCGAGCCTCGACGTCTTGTCCGCGTTCGGAACGGATGAGCCGCCAGAGCGACTCTCGGGCGGACCGGATGGGACGTGGCGCGTCGGCGATGTCGTCCTGAAGCCAGTCGACATCTCGGACGAACAGCTCGCGTGGCAAGCGGCGCTCATGGAGCGTCTCCAAGATCATGATGGGTTCCGCGTACCGCGGTTGATCCGGGCGCGCGGCGACGAGCTCGCGATCGACGGTTGGTACGCGATGACCTACCTGCCGGGACGCCACGAGACCGGCCGATGGTTGGACATCGTCGCGGTCGGCAACGTCTTCCACGACGCGGTCGCAACCGAGCCCGCACCGTCGTTCCTCGCAGAGCGGACGGATCCGTGGTCGATCGGTGATCGCGTGGCGTGGGGCGAGCTCTCCGCAACGGACGTGCCTCCCGCGAAGCATCTGGATCGCCTGCTGGCGCTCCTCAGACCCATCGATGCAGAGTCGCAGCTCATCCACGGCGACCTCACGGGCAACGTGCTGTTCGACGATCAACTCGCACCGGCCCTCCTGGATCTCTCGCCGTACTTCCGGCCCGCTCGGTTCGCATCCGCCGTCGTCGTAGCGGATGCACTCGTGTGGCAGGGAGCGCATGAGGTGCTCGTGCACGCGTTCGACGGTGATCGCGATTTCCCGCAGTACCTACTTCGGGCGCTGATCTACCGGATCGTCACCGATCGATCGTTCCGCTTGGACGAGCCGCTGCGCCCGGACGACGACGACCCGTACGCCATGCCCGTCGCGCTCGCGATCGCACTCGCCAGCTGATCGCGTGCCCGGGGTGGGACTCGAACCCACACGCCCCCGAAGGAGCCGGCGGGTTTAAGCCGCCTCCGTCTACCGGTTCCGGCACCCGGGCCTGCGAGGATGCTACCCCGGCTAGGATGCCCCGCATGCGTGGCAGGGCAACCGCCGTCGTGATCGCGGTCGCCGCCGTCCTTGTGCTCGCGACGCCCGCGACCGCCGCGACGAGCTTCGGCCGGGCGCGCCGGATCTCGTCGCCCGACGCGTGGAACCCCGGCAAGTCACTCGCCGCGACGTCCAACCAGCTCCTCACGATCTTCGCGTCGGATTGCCCGCCGCCATCGGGCCGCTGTGCCGACGACAACGGACCGCGCATGGGCGTCTTCGTCCGGCGATCGCCCGCGTCCTCGCAGGCCGGCACCTGGGGCAAGCCGATCCGGATCAGCCCGTCATCGGTCCAGGCGGAGCGGCCGTCGATCGCGGCGCACGGCACGACGGTGATCGCGAGCTACGTCACGCAACGCAGCTACCTCCATTACCGGCCATCGCAGCCGCGCGTGCTGTGGATCCGCGTGAGCCTCGACCAGGGCCGGACGTGGCACAAGCCGTTCCGCGTCTCCGGGCGGACCGGCAGGGTCGACTACCCGCGGGTGACGGTCGGCGGCGGGCGCATGTTCGCGGTGTGGACACAAGCCGACTCCGGCTCGATCCGGATGGCCACCAGCGACGACCGCGGACACCACTGGTCCACGGCGACGATCGGCGCCACGACATCGCGGTCCTCGACCGGCGAGGGGTTCCGGGGTCTCCCCGACGTCGGCGTGAGTGGCGACGATGTCGCGGTCGCGTGGTTCGCATCAAGCGACGGCTCGCAGGTCGCCGTGACCTCGAACACCAGCGGGGACGACCTGTCGACGGCGACCGCCGTCGCGCTCACCGGGCCGAGCCCGAACGACGGGCAACACTACCCGGCCGTCGCGGGTGCCGTCGGCGCCGGGGACCCGCGGGTCGCCATCGCGTACTCGACGAACACCGGCCTTGATCTCCAGACCTACGACGGCTCGACGCTGTCGGCGACGTCGACCGTCTTCACCTGGAAGGCGGTGGTCGGGGGCGCAGGCTATCTGGACGGCTACGGCCCCGCCGTCCTGCCGTTCGGCACGTCGCAGATCGCGGTCGCGGTCGCGGGTTGCCGACAGAACCCCGGTGCCCAACCCTGCCGGCCGCTCGCGAAGGGCGCGCGCATCGATGTTCTCTATGCGCACAGTCCCGACGACGGGACGAGCTGGGACACGCCGCTGCGGCTCACCGACGCCGGCTCCCATCCGCCGTACCGCGTGAACGACGAGCCGTCGCTCGCCGTCACCGGTTCGACCCAACGGGTGTCCTACGACCGGTACCAACGCTCGTTCAGCCAGTACGACGTCTGGATGCGTTCGTCGCACTAACTAGCACGACCGGCGGAGGCAGAACCATCCGAACCGCGACCGGTCGATGCACGCGTGGAACGTGCCGCCGCATCCGGAACACCGGTACAGGTTGCCGCCGCACAGACACCCCGTCTTGCTGATCGGTTCGCACCGGACGCGGCACGGCGGCGGCTGCACGTGCGCCGACGCGCGATCGCGGCCGAGCCCGGCGGCCAGGGCGAGTCCCGTCAGGGCGACGCCCGATGCACGCGTGACGAACCCGCGGCGCGTGACCTGTTCAGCCATCGTCGGTCTCCGGCAGCACCTGGATCCCCTGGGCTTCGTGGACGAGCGCTTCGACATCTGCAAGCGTCGCCGCGCCACCTTGCGCCACGATCGCGCCGCCCTCATCGATCACGAACAGATGCGGGCTCACCTCGACGCGGAAGGCCTCGCTCACCTCGTCGCCGTGCTCGACACCGGTCCGTTGCCCCTCCCACGACGGGGGCATCGGGGCGCCGTCCTCCCGCGCGATCACGACCACGGGAGGCAAGGCGCCGGTCGCGGCGGCCTCGACCACCGCCGGGACCACCTCGTCGCAGGCACGGCACGACGTGTCGGCGAACAGAAGGATGTGCCGCGTGCCGGCGAGGGAGGCCGCGGCGAGCGATCCCCCGTCGCTCGTCGTGATCTGCCAGTCGGGCGCGGTCCGGCCGATGGGGAGCCCGCCCTCCAGCCTGATCGGCGAGATCGCGGCCTCGAGGTCCTCGATCCGAGCGCGCAATCCCGCTTGCGTGCGGATCAACGCGATGAGCGCGAACCCGAGCCACAGCACGAGCGCGAACAGCAGCGCGACGACGATCCACCCGAGCAGGCTCATCGCGCTGCCACGGTGAGCCCTCGGAGCTGGAGCGTCAGCTCGTGCATCGCGCCATCGAGACCGGACCCGCGGCGTGCGACGACGTAGAGGCTGAACGCTCGGCCCTGCTCGGAGAAGAACCGCTGGACGCCGGCTCTCCCGGGCGCCTGACGCTGCACCGCACGAGGATCGAGGTCGCCGGGTGCCAGATTGGGAACCCCTTGCGGCTCGTAGAGCCCCCGGTCCGCCAGCGACGGCGAGAACTCCGCGAGCGACGCGACGACCTGACCGCCGCGTAGACCGTCGGCGACATCTTCTGCGTAGGTGTTCTTCGTGAGCGGAAGCGCGAAGTTCGCGAGCCGGACGACCGGGTGGTTCTCGGCGGGCGGTGGCAGATCCGGCATCCAGATCCGGGCCTCCCATCCGTCGTGGACGGTGAGCGCCAGGCCGTGCCCGCGAAGCGTCGAGGTCACCGCGCCGCTCCAAGAAGCGCGAGCCCTGCGATAGACGCGCCGGCGGCGACGGTCAGGCGCCGTGCAGGCGCCGCGAGCCGCTGCAGCGTTCGATCGACGCCGAGCAGCTGTCCGCTCGTGCGCACGCCCGCGACGCTCAGGATCGGCAACGCACGCGCGAGCCCGAACGCGAGCCCGACCACGGCGCCCACCGCGGCCGACCCGCCGAGCAGCGCGGCGATCCATGTCACGTACACCAACGCGGTGGTCACCACGGTGATCACACCGAGCGCGAGTTGCGCGCCGAAGGTCACCCCCCACACCCAGCCGCGGTAGGACGCTCGCCACGCCTCGTCGACCTGGCGGTGCGTCGTCGGGAGGCGCAGACCGGCGACACGCAGATCGAACGCGACCCCGATCCCGATCGCCACACCGAGGATCGCCAGCCGCGCGTTGGCCGACAGGTCGAGCGGCGATCCGATCCATCCGATCATCGCGCCGAGGGCCGCGCCGCCCACGGCCGACCCCATGAGGTAGCCCGACACCGTGACCCCCCACCGCGATCCGCGTCCCCGCTCCCCGAGCGGAGTGATGCTTCCCAGCATCGACACACCTCAGGGCGACCACGTCGATCGGAGGCCCGCGACGATCGCGATCGCGACGCCGAGCACCGCGACCACGTTCATCCGAGCTCCCGCGCGTGGGCCTCGTCGAACAGCGCGTCGGTGAGCAGCGACGACACCTGATGCCACGTCATCGCGGCGCCCTCGGATCGGAGTTCGCCGGTACGGCCGTCGACGAAGCAGAAGTACGGCGACATCTGCACCCCGAAGTCCTCCCACGCAGCGGAGGACTGGATCACGGGAACGTCGGGCGGCGCGAGCTTCGCAAGGCGCGACGGAGACTCGAACGCCGGATCCTTCACGACCACGACGACCCGCGTGTCGCCCGGCAACGGCTCGCGCGCGGCGGGTTGCAGTCCGTCCCAGAACCCCTGGCATGTGAGGCAGCCGGTCGACAGGAACGCGAACAACGTGTTCGTGCCGGATGCTGCCGACACGACCACCTGGTCGCCGTCCAGCGTGGATCCCGCGACGTCGTGCGCGCGCGAGGCGATCCGCTTGGGAGCCGGCAGGTCCGGAGAAAGGAGGGGCCGCTCCGCTTCCGCGTGTACGTGCTCATGTTCCTCGTCGGGCCCGGGCAGCCGGCGGAGTAGCTCTGCGTGGCTGCGCAACAGCGACACCACGACGATCGCCAACAGCGCCAAGATGATCGTCTCGACGATCACCAACGAGGTGAGAACGCCGGTGCTCACAGGCACCCCGCGTTGTGGGAGCAGGTCGTCTGGTCGACCGCCGCCGAGCAGTTGCAGTCCAGGCAGTCGATCCGGCACGGGATCACGCACGTGACGAGCCGGCACTGGATCGGCGTGATCGCGCCGATGTCCGTGTTGCAGTTCCCATAGCGGAACACGACGCAGCACGTCTTGAAGTTCGAGCAGTTGTTGTCGCCGCAGTGGCACCCGCCCGGACAGCTATGCCCCGGATCGATCGAACAGTCGAGGTAGTAACGCATGTTCGTCGTGCCGCACAGGTCGGTGCCGCCGTAGTTGCATTGCCACCAGCCGCCGATGAACGTGTTCGGCGGGCACCCGAAGTTGTCGCCACCGGGCAACGTGCAACACAGGGCGGTATAGGAGCCACAACAACGGCTCCCGCCGGGACAGCTGCCGCACGTGCGGCGGACCACGTCGGTCGCGGTGACGGGGCGAACCGCGTACCGGATCGGCGCGGCGACCATCGCGCTCGCCACCTCCGCGACGCGCGCCGACCGACGGCGCGCGCGCGGCCGCCGCGGTTGCACGGTTCGGATCGCGGCATCGAGGACGGCGCTCACGTGTCCTCCGGCTTGGTGCTCGGCCACAGGCTGGCGTGCCCCGGGGCGATCCCAGCCTCGGCGAGCTCGCGATCGGTGGTTCCGTGGTCGTGGGCGTGCGGCGTGTGCTCATGTGCGTCGTCCCCCGGCGCCCAGGCGCGGAACGCCGCCGGCGCGGCGGTCACGGCGACCACGGCGAGCCATCCCGCGACCACCAAGCCGAACACGATCGGCACGGCGGCCCAGCCCAGGCTCGAGATCCACGTGGTCAGACCGGGAGCCGCTGTGGTCGCGTAGGCGAACCCAGCTACCCCGGCGACGAGGTTGAGCACGAGGTGCAGCCGGCTCGGTGGAACCGACGTCGCCCCGGCGCAGCCGCACGACCCGGCGTCGGGCCGCGCGACGAGCAGGAAGCCGAGGTAGCCGGCGAAGACCAGGTACAACGCACCGAGTGCCATCGCGCCGCCGGCCGCCGGGATCACGCACGCCGAGACGCCGACCACGACCTCCACGATGCCCACGCCTCGCGCCGCACCCGGCGTTCCCGGAAGCCCCGCGTCGAGCAACGCCTGTGCGGTGGGGTCGGGACGAAAGATCTTCGTGGCGCCGGCGAGGACCAGCAGGCCGGCCGCCAGGAAGAAGACGGGTGCGAGCACGTCAGGCGTCACGACTCGGGGACGCTACCCGCGCGGCGCGCGAAGGGTCAACGCCCCAGGACCCTACGGCCTCGTGTAGGTGGTCTTGACGGTCGTGTAGAACTCGACCGCGTACCGCCCCTGCTCGCGCGGGCCGCTCGAGGACCCCTTCGTCCCACCGAACGGCACGTGGTGGTCGACGCCCGCGGTCGGCAGGTTGATCGCCACGATCCCCGCCTGCAGGCCGTCCCGGAACATCGCCGCGTGCTTGAGCGACGTCGTGCAGACGCCGGCGGAGAGCCCGAACTCGGTGTCGTTCGCCAGCGCGAGGGCATGTTCGGGGTCGTTCGCCTTCACGACCGACGCGATCGGCCCGAAGATCTCCTCTCGATTGATCCGCATGTCGTTGGTTGTCCCGACGAGGAGCGCCGGCTCGAGGTAGTAGCCCTCGGTATCGCGTTCCAACTGCGCCCCGCCGAACGCACGGTCCGCGCCTTCCTTGTCGCCGATCTCGAGGTAGACGAGGTCCTGCTGGAGTTGATCGGCCGACACGACGGGGCCGATCTGGGTATCGGCGGCGAGCGCGTCGCCGACCCGCAAGGCGCGCATCCGCTCGGTCGTCGCGTCGACGAAGCGGTCGTGGATGCCCGCCGTCACGATCAGCCGGCTGCTCGCGGTGCACCGCTGCCCGGTCTGGAAGAACGCACCTTGGACCGCGCAGTCGACCGCCACGTCCAGGTCGGAATCGTCCAGAACGACGAGCGGGTTCTTACCGCCCATCTCGAGCTGCGACCGCCCGAACCGCGCCGCCAGCCCCGAGGCCACACGCGCACCGACGGCCTGCGAGCCGGTGAAGCTCACGCCGCGGACCCGCGGATCGTGCACCAGCCGCTCCCCGACCACGCTCCCAGGCCCGATCACGAGATTGCAGACGCCGGGCGGCGCCCCAGCGCGCGCGATCACATCGACCATCGACCACGCGCTCGCCGGCACCAGCTCGGCGGGCTTGAACACCATCGTGCAGCCGTACGCCAGCGCAGGTGCGACCTTCCACGCCGGGATCGCGATCGGGAAGTTCCAGGGCGTGATGATGCCGACCACGCCGAGCGGCTCACGCAGCACGTCGACGTCGACGCCTGGGCGCACGCTCCGTTGGTGCTCGCCCGCGATGCGCAGCGCCTCGCCGGCGAAGAAACGGAAGATCTGCGACGCGCGGGTCACCTCGCCGATCGCCTCGGCCCGCGGCTTGCCCTCCTCGCGGGCGAGCTGCTCGCCGAGCTCCTCGGCGCGTGCAGCGAGCTCGAGCCCGGCGGTCTCGAGCACGTTGCTCCGCTCCATCGGGGTCGTCGCCGCCCAGCCGGGGGCAGCGTCCGCAGCGGCGGCGATCGCGGCGTCGACCTGCGCCTCGTCGGCAACGGCGAACTCCCCCACCACGTCGGACAGATCCGACGGGCTCCGGTCGATCACCGTCGTCGCGCCGTCGACCCACTCGCCGCCGATCAGGTTGGCCTGCACGGCGCGAGCCTAGCCGGTCCGCTCCCAGGCGATCTGCCGGAACCGCCAGCGCACCGGGTCGCAGCTTCGCTCTCCCGCCGCGATCGCCTCCAGCTCGGTCGCGAGATCCGGGCGAGGACGCAGCTCACGGTTCTCCGTAAGGACCGCGAGGTTCATCGCGAAGACCCGGGCGGTCTCGGCGGGGGCGGGCGTCACCGGGGCGACCTCGTCGTGGACGCGCGCGAGCCCGGGTGGGTCGGTGGCCGCGTGCAGCGCCGGCCCGACGAACAACGTCCCGCCGTGGGCGCGGATGACCGCCAGCGCGACATCGTCGAGGTAGGAGCGGAACACGCCATCGGCCTCGATCGATTCGAGATCGTCGACGAGGATCCGGCCCTCCGGGACGAGGGTCGTTGCCCAGCGTCCGATCGCGCCCGAAGGATCCGAGAGGTGGGCGACGAGGAGACGGGCATAGATGAGCGACGGCGATCGGCATGGCAGGCCGGCGTCGACGACGTCCGCGACGACGAACCCGAGACCCGCAGACGCGCGTGCGCGCCGGGCGAATGTGTGCGACCGATCGAGACCGACGGTCTGAACCGCACCGGTGGTTCGATGGACCAGCGCGGTGGTCAGCCCGGGCCCGCAACCAAGGTCCAGCGCCAGGGGCGGCGGCTCGGCGACCGCTGTGCGAAGGAATGGTGCGCTGGTTGGTTCGAACAAACGAGCGACCAGCTCGAGCCGGTCTCCCGCGAGCTCCGAGTCACCGTACGTGTAGCGCGGGCGCATCGACGCGAGGGTACCCAGCAACGCTCGTGACAGACCCGACTACCATCGACGGATGCGAGACCTGCGTTCCCTGCCGAAGGTGGAGCTGCACCTTCACCTCGAGGGGAGCGCCCGGCCCGAGACGCTGCGGGAGTTCGCCGAACGCGATGGCTCCACGCTCCCCCACGGGATGCGCCCCGACGGGTGGGGGTTCGGCAACGGGCTCGATTTCATCGACAACTACCTCGAGCTCTGCCAGCTCTTCGCGACGGTCGAGGACTTCCGCCGTCTCGCCGTCGAGCTGTGCGACGACCTCGCAACGACGGGCGTGCCCTACGCCGAGGTGGTCTTCAGCCCAGGGAACCACGCCCGCAGGATCGGCGGGGATTGGTTCGGACCGATCGAAGCGGTGCTCGACGGGCTGGCAGCAGGCGAACGGGACACCGGCGTTCGCGTCCGCCTGTGCCCCGACATCGTGCGCGACAACGGGCTGGACGACGCGCAGCGCACACTCGAGGTCGCACTGCGATACGCGGACCACGGCGTGGTGGCGCTGAACTGCGCCGGCAGCGAACGCACGGGGGTCGAGCGGTTCGCGTGGATGTTCCGCAAGGCCGCGCGCGCCGGGCTGCGGAGCGTGCCGCACGCCGGGGAGTGGGCCGGCCCCGAGAACGTCCGCGCGACGATCGAGCACCTCGGGCCCGACCGGATCGGCCACGGGGTGCGCTCCGTCGAAGATCCCGCGCTCGTCGCCGACCTCGCCGCACGACAGCTCCCCTTAGAGATCTGCCCAGTCTCCAACGTCGCGACGGGTGTGTACGAGCGGATCGAGGACGTGCCGCTCCTTGCCCTGCGCGATGCCGGCGTCCCCGTCACGCTCAACAGCGACGACCCGACGATGTTCGGCGGCTGGCTCACCGAGGTCTACGAGGCTGCGCGCGATGCGTGGCAGCTCAGCGATGCCGACCTCGCCGACCTCGCTCGGACCGCGGTCGACGTGAGCTTCGCCGACACGGGGAGCAAGGCCGCGCTTCGAGCCGCGATCGATGCCTGGCTCGCCGCGCCCGTTGCGCCGGCCGGGGAGCCGGCGGTACCCTGACCAACCGCTCGCATGGACCTCCTCGACACCGACCACCCGTTGGAGCGGCTCGCCGCCTCGATCCGCGACCGAACCGCGGTCGTCGCCGTGGTCGGGCTCGGCTACGTGGGTCTCCCGCTGCTGGTCGGCGTGCATCAAGCGGGATTCGAGACGATCGGCCTGGACGCAGACGGGTCGAAGATCGACGCGCTCCTCAATGGTCGTTCCTACATCGTCGACGTGCCGGCCTCGGAGATCGCAGTCCTCGATCGCACCACGTTCACCGTCGACGCCGCGGCCCTGGACCGAGCGGATGTCGTCGTGCTCTGCCTGCCGACCCCGCTCGCCGATGGCGCGCCGGACCTGTCGATGGTCGGAGCCGCCGCCGAGACCGTCGCCGCGCACCTGCGGCCCGGGATGCTCGTGATCCTCGAATCCACGACCTGGCCCGGCACCACGGAAGAGTTCCTCCGGCCGATCCTCGAGACGTCCGGCCGCACGGCGGGCGCCGACTTCGCCCTCGCGTACTCCCCCGAGCGGATCGACCCCGGGAGCAGCGGACACCAGCTGGCCACGACGCCCAAGATCGTGAGCGGACTGACCGACCGGTGTCGCGACCTCGCGGTGTCGTTCTACGCGCCGATCGTCGGCTCGGTCGCCGTGACGTCTTCACCGCGCGACGCCGAGATGGCGAAGCTGATCGAGAACACCTACCGGCAGGTCAACATCGCGCTCGTCAACGAGCTCGCCGTGATGGCCAAGGATCTCGGGGTCGACATCTGGGAGGCGCTGCACGCGGCCGCGACCAAGCCGTTCGGCTACCAGCCGTTCTGGCCCGGACCCGGCGTCGGCGGCCACTGCATCGCGATCGACCCGACCTATCTCTCGTGGCGCGCCGGCCAGCAGCTCGGCTACCGCGTCGGGTTCATCGAGCACGCGAACGAGGTCAACAATCGGATGCCCGACTACATCGCCACGCGGGTCGCGGAGATGCTCAACGCGGCCGGCAAGGCGGTCAACGGATCGCGCCTGCTCGGCGTCGGGGTGGCGTTCAAGGCGGGCGTCGACGACCTCCGAGGCTCGCCGGCGATCGAGGTGCTGGAACGACTCGACGCCAAGGGCGCCGATGTGCGGTTCCATGACCCGTACGTGGAGACGGTGACGATCGGGGGCCGCGAGCTTCGGTCGGTCCCC
>DASYOY010000187.1:0-18528 GCA_036007245.1 Actinomycetota bacterium
CGACGTCCGCGATACCGGTTCTCGATGTTCATCGTCGTCGTCCCGTGACGGACGAGGAACAAGGTGCAGACGTCGTTCCTCGTGGCGATATCCGCAGGCGTCGGCATCAACAGCCCTCCCACAGCGTGCTCGAGGGTCGTCTCCTTCGGATGAAGTAGGACGACCCGGGGACGGAAACACTACCTACCCGCTGTCGTTTGGCGCAATACCCGAAAGGCTTGACTTCAAGCGTGCCGGCCCCCGGTTCCGACTGGCCCGCCCGTTCAGGACGGGACGGCGTACGTGACGAGCAGCGTCGACGTCTGGCCTGCACCGACGTAACCAGCACCGGATGGCCGTACTCCTGCCGTGCCGATCGATCGAGAGGCGGGCGCCATCCGCCGTTCGTCGACATCGCGCGCCCTCATCCCGATGCCCGAGTACCCGCGCTCCCTTCCTGCGCGTCACGTCACGGACGTGAAGGACCAGCATCGAGATCCTGCTTTCTGGGGCCGATTGTTTTGAGGCGCGCCGTGGGTGCGTCTCGACGCGACCGCCGCGCGGTGGCAGGATGTGCCGCCATGATGGCTCGAGCGGGGCGGCTTCGCGGCGGATGGATGCTCCCGCTCGCCGTGGTGCTCGCGGCCGTCTCCGCCTCGCCCGCGCCGCCGCTGGAGGCGGCGGCGGCGGTCTGTGGCCAGTCGAGCAGTCACACCATCTGCCTGACGATGCCGGTCGATCCGGACCCCGGCAGCTCGTACCACCTGAGCTCGAACGTCGCGATCGGGGTCACGAACTCGCCCAACTCCGGGACGCTCTTCTTCAGTTGGCATCTTGACGGTGGGTCGACGATCCGTCTGATGGAGAGCGACGCACCCTCTGCGCAGGACGGGGGGCAGGACTACGACTTCACATGGCCGACGGCCAAGTATAGCGACGGGACCGGAACGCTGCGCGTCCAGTACGGGTCGACCTCGTCGGCGGCGGTCAGTATCGCGGTGGCGCTAGAGAACGGCAACGTCTCGTCGATCGAGCAGAACCCGACGGACTGGACGACGCCCGCTCCCTGGACCGATCCGTCCGCCGACCCCGTCGTGCCGGCCGTCGGGGACGGTGCGAGCGACCAGGCGCCAAGCAAGGCGGTCTCGGACCAGCTGGCGGCGGCGCATCCGCCGCTGTTCCTGTACCTCGGCGATATCTATGAGACCTCGACGTATACCGAGCTCGTGAACCACTACGGCGTCTCAGATCAGGAAGTGCCCGGTGGCGGCACGCTGTACGGGCAGATCGCCTCGGTCACCCAGCCAACCGTCGGCAACCACGAGATCACCAACATCCCCGCCTGGCAGGACTACTTCCACGGACGGCCGCGCTACATAGCGTTCCGGTTCGGCGGCGTGCAGTTCCTCGACCTCGATTCCAACCTGTCGATGAAGGCGGGGAGCGCGCAGTACGGCTGGGTCCAGAGTGTCCTGGGCGCCCCCGATCTCCCGGCGTGCGTCGTCGCGTACTTCCATCATCCGGCTCTGTGGGGGACGAACGTCGTCAACGGTCGCAAGGCGATGTGGGCTCTCCTCGCGAACGGCGGTGGCGATCTCGTGCTGAACGGTCATCACCACACGATGGCCGTCTACGGCCCGCTCGATGCGTCGCTCACGCAGGGGACCGGTTCGCATATGTACGAGATCGTCTCCGGCGCTGGCGGTTACAGCCTGGGCAAGGCGGCTCCCGGCGATGGTCGGCTCGTCTTCACGAAGGGCAAGACCCCCGGCGCCGTCTGGTTGACGTTGAACGGCGCGCACGCGGACGCGGGCGGCGTACCCGGCGTCGCGACGAGCATCACGTGGCAGTTCGAGACGACCGACGGCGCGCCGATCTCCGGCAGCGACGGCACCGTCGCCTGTTGACAGCTCGTCAGCCGATCGGCGTAGCGGACCTACGGCCATGGGCGGCCTTCACTCGGCTCGGAATGGCCCGTCGTCCTTCGACTCCCCGGCCGAACTCCCTACGCGGTCCACCTGATCTTGCCGGTCTTCTTCGCCACGAAGAAGGCGGGGTTGCGCGCGTTCACGCGGAGGCTCAGCAGTCGCCCGGCCACCCGCGTGCCCGCGTCCGCGCCGCCGTTTCGCTCCTGGACCATCCGGCTCTCCCGGTCCATCGCGGAGCTGTCGTGCGACAGCTGCGAGGAGTGGAGCCGGAAGCGGCCGACGACGCTCCGCAGGAGCAGTGGATGCTCGAGGCGAAGGGCGCGCGCGTACCAGTCGTAGTCGCCGCAGTTCTTGTATGCGATGTCGAACGCACCAACGCGGTCGTAGAACGACCGACGCGCCCACACGGTCTGCTGGGGGATGCACGACCAGCCGATCCCCGTGAAGGACCGTAGCGAAACGCGTACGGGCATCATCGTCCCGAGCGACTGGCCGTCGCCGTCGATGTACTCCACGCGCCCGCACAACCAGCCCGCGTCGGGGTTCTGCTCGAACGCATCTGCGATCGTCGCGAGCGCGCCCGGACCGATCTCGTCGTCGGCGTTGATGTACCCGACGATGTCGCCCTCGACCGCCCGCATGCCGCGGTTCACGGCGTCGTACATCCCTTGGTCGTCCGCCGACACGATCGCACGCGATGGGTACGCCTTCGCGATCTCGAGCGTACGGTCGGTCGACCCACCGTCGACGATCACATGGTCGATCCCGATCCGTTCCGAGGCCTGGCACCAGATCGAACGCAGCGTCTTCTCGATGAACCGCTCGCCGTTCAGCGTCGGCGTCACGATGCCGAAACGGACGAACCGCGTGGTCCCGCTCACCCTCTCCTCCTCGATCGACGCTCGATCTCGGCCGTTCGGTCGACGGAGCGCGCCGACGCTGCTGGTAGTTTCGCACGCATGCTCCAGCGCCGACCGATCCTCGTGACCGGCCTCCACCGCACGGGGACCGGCTGGGTATCGCAGATGCTCGCCGCGACCTCCGACCCGTCACTCGCGTACCTCTGGGAGCCGTTCAGCAAGGTTCACCGCCCGGGTATCTGCGCCGCGACGTTCGCGTACTGGTACCCCTACCTCACGGCGCAGGACGGGCAGCGCTTCGCCGGGGCGATCTCGGACATGCTCGCGTTCCGCTATCGCACCGGTGCCGAGTTGCGCGCCGCTCGGTCCCCGAAGGACCTCGGACGGCTCGCGCGAGACCGCATGCAGTTCCGGCGATTCCGGCGCGAGCGGGCGGTACCGCTCCTGAAGGACCCGATCGCGCTCTTCTCCGCTCCATGGCTCGCTGACACGTTCGACGTAGACGTCCTGCTGCTGGTGCGCCACCCGGCGGCGTTCGCACACAGCCTGCAGCGACGCGACCTCGTCCATCCGTTCGAGGACTTCCTGCGTCAGCCGCTACTGATGCGCGACCTGCTCGCGGACTACGAGCCCGACATCCGGAAGTTCGCCGCCGACCCGCAACCGATCGTCGATCAGGCGATCTTGCTGTGGAACCTCGCGCACGCCGCGATCGATCGCTTCCGTGCTGAGCGGCCCGCCTGGGCCTTCGCGAGGCTCGAGGATCTCGCGGGGGACCCTATCGGGGGGTACGAGGCCCTCTACGCCCGGTTCGGCCTGTCGTTCGACGAGCATGCCCGCGCCACGATCCTCGCACACACCGACGACTCGAACCCCGTGCAGGTCGAGAGCGCGTCGTCGGTCCGTCGCAACAGCGCCGAAAGTGTCATGGCGTGGCGATCGGCGCTCTCCGCGGAGGAGATCGCGCATATCCGCTCCGGCGTCGAGGAGGTTTCGTCGCGGTTCTACGGCGACGAAGACTGGTGAGGAGCGCGTCGCGCTGATGACGCCGACACCGATCTTCCTGCTGTCCCTCCCGCGATCGGGCTCGACACTGGTGCAGCGGGTGCTCGCAGCGGACCCCGCGGTTGCGACCACCCCCGAACCGTGGGTCCTTCTCCCGCAGATCTACGCGATGCGAGAAGGGGGGGTGTTGAGTGAGTACGGCCAGATCCCGGCATCCCGCGCGATCCGCGGATTCGCCGCGCGCCTTCCCCGCGGCGAGGACGACTACCGCAGCGCGCTCCGCGCCTTCGCCCTCGGCCTGTACGCGAGCGCTTCGCCGCCCGCCGCGAGGTTCTTCCTTGACAAGACACCCCGGTATCACTTCATCGCCGAGGATCTCTTCGATCTGTTCCCCGACGCGCGGTTCGTGTTCCTGTGGCGCGACCCCCGCGCCGTGGTCGCGTCGATCGTCGAGACGTGGGGGCGCGGCCGCTGGAAGGTCGAGCCGTGGCGTCCCGACCTGTTCGGCGGCCTGGACCGGCTCGTGGCCGCGTTCGAGCGACACCGCGACCGAGCTATCGCCGTGCGGTTCGAAGACCTCGTCGCGGACCCGCCCGGGGCGTGGCCCTCGCTGTTCGACCACCTGGGGATCGCATTCGACGAGCGCGTCCTCGACGCCTTCGCCGAGGTCGACGTGGAGGGAAGGATGGGCGACCGCACGGGACGGCTGCGCTACTCGACGCTCAGCGCCGAGCCGGTGACGCGATGGCGCGCGACCGTGACGAACCCCTTCCGCAAGCGATGGCTCCGTGACTACCTGGACCGGATCGGAGTCCACCGGCTCGCGACGATGGGCTACGATCTCGATGCGATGCAGCGCGAGCTGGATGCGATCCCGGTCGGCATGAGGTCCCTTGGCTCCAACCTCGCGCGGTCCACCTACTGGCGCGCGACCTCGCGGCGTCGCGAGGCGGCCCTGGAGCGGTGGACGCGCCGGCCGGCGTCGTCGCGACGGACGAAGGGCTCATCGTAGACAGCCGGGCGAGCACCCGCTAAGCTCCGGCCTTCCCCGCTCCCCCGAGCTGGGGATCTCACTGAGCGCGGCCGACCGGTCGCCGATGCCCTCCCTCACACGTCGTCGCGGCGTGGACAGGGCGAGACCGGGGAAGGAGGAGCGCACGTGCGGATCGCAGACAAGATGCCGAGACTCGTCATATCGGCGACGCTGGCGACCGTGAGCCTGACGTTCACGGCGCGACCGGCGGTGGCCGATCAGATGCGCGGGGTGTTCAGCACCCACTGCGCCGTCTCGAAGATCGACAGGATCGACCCGATCGTCGATCCCGGGATGAAGATGTCCGCCCATCTGCATCAGTTCTTCGCGAACCGGTCCGTGAACAGGGACTCGACCTACCGGTCGATGCGCAAGGGCTCGACGACGTGCACGTTCAAGCCGGACACGGCTGGCTACTGGACGCCGATGCTCGTGTCGCCCGCGGGGCACAAGGTGCGCCCGCAAGGGGTGAACGCCTACTATCGGTCGGTGGGCGTGCTCGCCCGGCAGCATGTCCGCGCTTTCCCTGCGAATCTCCGCATGATCTCTCATCGCTACTTCTTCAGCTGCGGCGACACAGGCACCGGCACGCCCAAGCCGCGAGACTGCGGATCGAAGACCGTGCACGTGAGCGTCGTCTTCCCGGCGTGCTGGGATGGCGCGCACACCGACAGCCGCGACCACATGTCGCACATGGCGTTCCAGACCGGACGCGGCTGCCCGCGTTCGCACCCCGTCGCCGTCCCCCGGCTCGTGCTGATCGTCCGCTATCCCAGGCTCCACGACGGGACCGGCTTTACCCTGACGAGCGGGAGGGCGACCAGCATGCACGCGGACTTCTGGAACACGTGGAAGCAGCTGACGCTCCGACACCTGGTCCGCCGGTGCCTGAACCAAGATCAAGTGTGCGGTGACATGGGCCACTAGCGCCCCATCGTTCGCCCCACTGGTGCAGGTCCAGGGCGTCCCCCACCTTGCGTCCTACGGACGATGAGGGGTCGCGTGGCTGGTCGGTAGAATCGCCCTCCGCGTACCGCTCCGGGGGATCCGAGATGACGGCCGCCACACTGAGTCGCAACGGCACGGCACGAACCGAACCGCGCGAGCGTGCGCGGAACGACGCGTACCCCCTGGTGAAGGCCTACCTGCTCGTCATCCTCGCCGCGGTCGTCGACGTGTCCAACTTCCTCGACCGGGGGAACTTCGTCCGCTACCTCCTGCTCTTGGTCCCCATCGGGACCCTCGTTGTCGTCCGGATGCGGTTCCCGTCCATGTTCGTCCGCACGCCGACGGCGTCGGACGTGGTCCTTTCCCTCGTATGGGTGTTCGGGCTGATCGGCGCCGTCTACGGCGCCGTCTTCGGCGGCGTTCACGCCACGCTGCTGCCCGTCTTCTTGCCGATGTCGATCGCGTTCCTGTACCTCGGGACGCTCGACCCGCTCTCCGAGGACGAGCTCATGTCGACCCTGCGAGCCCTGGCGATCATCGGGTCGCTCTACATCTGTCTGAACGCGCTCGTGAACGCCCACCTCGTCCCGGGCCTCGACGACAAGCAGTACCGCAACGCGTCGTTGCTGTTCATGGCCCTGGGCATCTCGGGGACCGTCGTGCTGCGGTGGTGGCGATGGCTCGCCGTCCTGGTCCTCCTCGAGACGTTCGTCTTTATCACCTATCCGTCGGGCACCACCGTCCTCGTGATGTGCGCGATCGTGGTCACGTTCGCGATGACGGCCCCGCGGCCCTACGCGCGGATCCGCCCCTACGTGATCGGAGGGGCGAGTGTCGTCGCGATCCTCGTGCTGCTCGTGAACTTCAGCGCCGGCGTGTCCGTGACGAGCGACTACTTCTCCCTGGTCGGGAAGAACAACGCCGACAGCGTCCGTGTGGAGGCGTGGACGCAAGGGGTGAACGAGTTCACGCAGTCGCCCCTCTACGGCAACGGGTTCACCGACGCGGTCGGCGCCGTCGTCGTGCACCCGGGTGGAAGGGGCGAGTTCCAGATCCCGTTCCACAACGACTACGTCCTGTTCCTCGCCAAGGGCGGTCTCCTCGGCCTCGGCCTCCTCCTCGCCTGGATCCTTGCGACGGAAGTGACCGTGTTGCGCCGGTACGTGACGCTCGTCGCACAGGAGCGGTATCGGCGGGCGGCGCTGCTGCGCGTGCTGCTCGTCGGCTACAACGTGTTCTTCGTGACGTCCGCGTTCAACCCGTCGATCCTGGGCATGTCGCGCGCCGCGAGCCTGTTCGCCGTGTATGCGCTGATGATGCTCGTGTCCTCGGACGGGCGCCCGGGAACCGTTCGGACGTGAGCGCCACCCCTCCCGCGAACAGCGCCCGTGTGGAGGGGGCGCAGGGAACCCCGCTCGGCGCGGCGACGCTCGGGTCTGTTCGCCGGCGCCTCCTCCGCGGATCGTGGTGGGTGACGGTGGGCAAGGTCGCCACGATCCCGCTCACATTCCTGATCAACCGGTTCCTCGCGCACATGCTCCGGCCGGCAGAGATGGGCGCGTACTTCGCCGGCTTCACGATCGTCACGGTCGGAGCGATCGCCGCGCAGCTCGGTCTGGACCGCGCGCTGGTCCGGTTCGTCGCGCGCGGCATCGCCACGGGACAGCCCGGGCAAGCTCGCCAGACGATCAGGGTCGCGTTCACCGCCGGGTCGATAGCGGCAACCGCGGTGGCGATCTTGCTGGTGGCCGGTCCCGGCGAGTGGCTCTCCCAGCGCATGTTCCATTCAGACCTGCTCGCTTCGGTGATCCCTGCCGTCGCGGTGTGGTTGCTGCTCACCGCGCTGCAGGAGCTCCTGGTCGAGACCTTCCGGGGTTTCCAGCAGTTCAAGGTCGTCTCGGTCCTCGACTCGCTCCTCGTGGACTCGCTGTGTGCCCTCACCTTCGGGATCATGCTCGTGACGCACGCCGGGCCGAGCGTGAACCTGGTCATCGCGATCTCCGCGGCGTTCACGGGGATCGCGGCGCTGATCGGCGCCGGCATGCTCGTGCGGCGCGTACGCAGGCTCGGCACGAACGGCCGACTTCAGCGCGGCGAGATCTTCTCGATGGCGTGGCCGGTCATGATCGCCGACCTCGCCAGCTACCTGCTCGGTACGGGCGTCGACCTTCTGGTGCTGGCCGCGTTTCGGCCCCTCCCGGAGGTGGCCCTCTACGGTGCGGCGACCCGGTTGCTCGTGCTGATCGGGACGCCGTTCCGGATCCTGCAGGGGGTGATTCCGCCGATCATCTCGGAGCTGCACGCGCAGGGGAAGAAGCAGGAGCTCGAGCGCGCGGTCCGCTCGGCGGCCTCGCTCGCGGGGTTCCCAGCTGCACTGGTCCTGATCGCGTTCATCGTCGCGGGCCCGCTGATCTTGTCCGTCGTGTTCACCCCGTTCTACCGCAACGCGGCGACGATCCTTGCGATCTTGTCGTTCGGTCGGCTGATCGCGATCTACACGGGCTCGGCCGGCCTGACCCTGATGATGACGGGGCACCAGAAGGCGATGATGGTGCTCACGCTCGTGATGGGCGCTGTGAGCCTGGCGGCCGGGATCGCGGCGGCGCCGGTGTTCGGCGGCCTTGGCGTCGCGATCGCGACGACGGTCGCCGCGATCACGCAGAACGTGCTCCAGCTCGTGCTCGCCCGCAAGTACGTCGGGATCTACACCCAGGCGTACCTCACGCCCGGTCCGGTGATCGCGTTCTTCTCGAAGAAGCAAGATGGGGCTACCCCGGCCTGATCCGCGTCGGCCGTGTCAGCCTGGCCAGTCGAAGGGCCACACCTCGAGACCATGGATCGCGTTGCGAACGTCCATCGTGACGTTCACCGATGCGACCCTCGTCGCGGTTTCGAAGTCGTAGGCGCTCACCGTGGCGGGTGAGGACCCCCCGATCACGAGGCCGTCGACGACCGCGAGCCCCCGGGCGAACGCCGGCCGCGCCTTGTCGCGCGACAGCTCCGCATGGGTGAGCGCGCTTCTGTCGTACACCGGCGCGGGGAACGAGCGGACGATCCTGCCGCCCCGCGTGAGGTAGGCAACCCGGTCGGTCGCGGTGTGGTTCACGAGGACGCCCGCCCCGTACGGACGCGCGTTGTGTGTCGCGTACGGGATCCGGGCGCGGCGATCGAGCCGCCCGTCAGCGATCCGCCAGAGCGTCCCCATCCGCGTGCCCGAAACGTACAGGGCACCCCCTTCGGAGAAGACGTTGTTGATGTGACACAGGTCGGCCTCGGCGGGACCGTCGTCGCCGTTCGGATCGAACATCGAGAGCCGCGCGCGGGGCCGTGCGTGCAACTTGCGCCGGGTCCGCCAGTAGCTCGGGAAGGCCAGGTGGTACCCGCGGATGAACCGCTCCGTCGCGAGGTCATATTCCAGCACCGAGTCGAACCCGGTCGACGTCATGAACAGACGCTCGGCGTCCGTCGCGATCTCGTGGCAGTGCTTCAGGTACCGGTTGCGGAACGAGCGTTGCTGGACCAGCTTGGCGTCGTAGACGAAGATCTCGTCGCTCGCAGCCACGAACACGTCGTCCCCGTGGAAGGCGATGCCGCGGAGCCCGCGGTCCCCCCCTCTGCCCTCCCAGTCGATCGAGGCATCGCTCCAGTCCAGGACCTGCTCCACGCGACCCGTCGCGAGGTCGGCCAGATACAGCCCCCCGTGGCTCTCGCCCTTGTTCGTCGAACGGACGACCGAGCTGAAGATGACGCTGGGGAGACGCTCACTCATGCCGCCCTCGCGGCGCGCGAGCGGCCGCGCAGCAACTGCATCGCGAACAAGGCAACGAAGCGTGGGTTCCCGATCACGTAGCGCCTCCACAAGCGCGTCGGCTCCTGCACCAGTCGGTACAGCCACTCCAGGGCGAGGCCCCGGATCCAGGCGGGCGCGCGCTTCTTGTGCCCTGACAAGAAGTCGAACGCCGCGCCGACCCCGAGCATCACGCATGGGAGCTCGCCGCGGCGCCGCGCCATCCACTGCTCCTGCTTGGGCGCGCCGATCCCGACGAGCACGATCCGTGCGCCGGACGCGACGATGCCGGAGACGGTCTCCTGATCCTCCTCCGGCGTGGGGGCCCGGAACGGAGGCGCCTCGGCGTAGACGACCTCGAGACCCGGGTACCGGGTCCTGAGGCGCTCGCCGAGGTCGCGCAGCACCTCGTCGGTGCCGCCGTAGAACGCGACGGGGATCCGGTCAACGGCCGCGCGCGCACACACCACCTCGGTGAGCCGCGTCCCCGCGACCTGCTGCGCACCCGGGACGCCGAGCAGCCGCAGCGCCCACGCCAACGGCTTCCCGTCGGGGGTGACAAGGTCGGCGTCGTTCATCAGACGACGGAACGCCACGTCATCGCGCGACGCGATCACGTTGTTGACCGCTGCGATGCAGACATAGCGGGACCCGCCGTCCATCGCCCATGCCGAGATCCGGGTGGCGGCGTCGCTGTAGCTCGTCGCGTCCACGCGCATCCCGACGATCTGACGGGAGGCGAGCTCGGGGAGGCCGACGATCGGAGACGGGTCGGACGCCACTCAGTACGCGCCCTTTTGGTTCACGACGGCGCCCATCGTTTTGAGCAGGATGTAGAGGTCGAGAGCGAGCGACCAATTCTGGATGTAGAACAGGTCGAACTCCACGGCGTCCTCGGGCGCGACATCGCTGCGCCCGTTGATTTGCCACCACCCTGTGACGCCCGCCGGCACCTCGTGCCGGTCACGCATCAGCCCCTGGTTCGCGATCACCTGCTCGAGCGCGAGGGGACGCGGACCGACGAGGCTCATGTCTCCCTTGAGCACGTTCAGGAGCTGCGGAGCCTCGTCGAGGCTTACGCGCCGGATCAGCGCGCCGACGCGAGTGAGGCGTGGGTCGTTCTCCATCTTGAAGAACGCGCGGGAGGTGTCGAAGCCTCCGCCGGTCTCGGCGCGATCCGCCTGGTGACGCATCGTCCTGAACTTGTAGACGGTGAAGACGCGGTCGTCCCTCGTCACGCGTCGCTGACGGAAGAGGACGGGCCCGCGCGAGGTCATCTTGATGGCGACGGCCGTTGCTGCGAGCAATGGGACCGTGAGGACGAGCGCCACGGTCGCGACGATGATGTCGAACCCTCGCTTGAGCGCCTCCTGGGTCCTCGTGAGCCGCACCGGTCGGAGCGACAGCGTGAGGGTCGACGCGATCTGCTGCACGGTGACGCGGTCCGTCAGGATCTGGGGGATGTTCGCCGAGATCCGCACCTCCAGGGCATGCCTTCTCGCGGCGCGGGTCACCCGGAGCATCGTCTCATCGTCCACCGCCGACGACGCGACGAACAAACAGTCCGGGCGGTGGACCGCGATGGCGTCGTCGATCATCTCGACGCGGCCGAGCTGATCGTCTACGCGCTGCCTGTCGCCGTCCACCTCGATGAACCCGAGCGGCTCGTACCCCCAGCCGCGAACCGAGAGCGTCTCGTAGAGGCGGTGCGCCTCATCGTTCGTCCCGATGATCAGCGTCCGGAAGCACAGCGCCCCGGCGGTCCGTAGCTTGCCGAATCGCCACGCCCACACTCGCCTCGCCGCGAGCTCGAGGAGCAGCGCCAGGCACCACGTCTGCGCGAGCCACAGACGCGACGTCGGGAACGATGACCAGATCGTCGAGAGCGCCAGCACCATCACGCCGACACTCGATGCGCCCACGATCCGCCGCAGGAGCTCCACCGGCGAGAGGTGCTGGGGCGCGTACAGGCCGAACGCGTGGAAGACGGCCACCCACATCACCGAGGCGATCGCAGCCGCCGTCACCCGGGTCACGGCGTCTCCATGAGAGACCGAGGCGATGAGCGAGGCCACGACGAGTGCGACGAGGATGCACGCGGCGTCTGTCGCGACGAGCGCGTACGAGATCCGACGGTACCGGACGAGTACCGGCGAGCGCGGGTGCTGCGCCTCGGGGATCAGGACGACGTCATCCTCGGCCGCTGCGTCGAGGGGTGGACGACCGACCCCGCGGGAGCCCGCTGTCACCTGAAGGACCTCCTCAATCGGCAGTAGTCGTAACGGCACGGGATACCCGAGCCCAGAGATACTATTCAGCCTAGGCATCGACGCCGAACCGGGCAACGGCCATCCGATGTACCTTTCCTACACAGAACGACGTGCTTATTGCATCGCGGTGCGCTCCGGTACGATGGGATCTCCCGCGGGAGTCGATCCCTCCAGGAGATCCTCTCGCGCAACCGATGACGATGACCACACCGATCGAAGTCCTCTGCCTCGCCGGCACGTCCCAGAACGGGGCGACCCTGCTGACGAGGATGCTCGGGCGGCTGCCGGGCTTCGTCGCTGTGGGCGAGATCGGCTACCTATGGGACAAGGGGCTGATCGAGAATGTCGAGTGCGGATGTGGCGTCGCGTTCCGATCGTGTCCGTTCTGGACGAAGGTCGGGGACGCCGCGTTCGGCGGATGGGACCGCGTCGACGCGTCGGAAGCGGTCTGGCTCCGAGGCGCCGTCAAGCTGAAGGGACGCCCACTTGCCCAGGCCCGGGCCGTCCCGCTGCTCATCCGACCCCAGCTGTCGCGGTCGTACCGACGTGGGCTCGAGGCGTATGGCGACCTGATGACGGCCGTCTACGGCGCGGTCGGTGAGGTCTCCGGGGGGGCCGTGGTCGTCGACTCGATGAAGCAGCCCGCGCACGTCTACATGGTGCGCACGCTCGCGGGCGTGGACCTCCGGGTGGCTCACCTCGTCCGCGACCCGCGCGGGTTCGCCAACTCGAACCTCAAGTGGGTCAGGCGCCAGGGCGACAGCGAGCGCGAGTACCGGACGCGGCGCCCGCCTTGGAAGGCGACCGCGCTGTGGGACTTCACGAACCTCGCGTTCGAGGCCATGGCGCCGCTCGGCGTGCGGGCGGCCCGTGTCCGATACGAGGACGTCGTCTTCCGGCCCGCGGACGAGCTCCGCCGGGTCGCGGCACTCTGCGACGTCTCGCTCGGGCCAGAGGACCTGTCGTTCGTTTCCGGCACCCGCGCGGATCTGCCTCCGGATCACCTCGTCGCGGGCAACCGGATGCGCCTTGCCTCCGGCTGGACCGAGCTCCGCGCCGACGAGGGGTGGCGCTCGAGCCTGACGGAGCCGCAGCGGCGCACAGTGGCGGCCATCTCCTGGCCGTTGATGCGCGCGTACGGGTACGGACGGTGACCTCAGTGGCGGGGTCAGGGGATCTGCCGAACCTGATCATGGTTGGGCCCGGCAAGTCGGGCACGACGTCGCTCTTCTGGTATCTGTCGCAGCACCCAGACGTCTGTGCGGCCGACGTCAAGGAGCTCAAGTACTTCGCGCCGATCACCCACGGCGATGGCCGGCTCGGGCCCGTCGAGGACTACGCGTCGCACTTCGGGCGATGCGGGGATCAGCGCTACCGGCTCGAGGCGAGCCCGCAATACTTCCACGGGGGGGAGGCGATCATCGAGGCGATCAGGCGCATCGTCGGCGAGCCGAAGATCGTGGTGACGCTCCGCGAGCCGGTCGACCGCTTGTGGTCGATCTACCGCTCGCTGAAGGTCCGCACGACCATCCCCGCGTCGATGACGATCGAGGATTACGTCGCGCGGTGCGAGGAGGTACGGGCGAAGGCCGAGCCGCTGACGCTCGACAACCGCGCGTTCTGGACGCTCTCGGGTGAGCGCTATGCGGCCCACCTTCGTCCATGGCTCGATGCCTTCGGCGACGACTCTCGAGTCGTGTTCTTCGAGGACATGGTGCGTGAGCCCGCGTCGGCGACGCGCGCGATCGCTGGATGGCTCGGGATCGACGAGGCCTGTGTCGACGGGTTCAGCTTCACCGTTGAGAACCGGACGGTCGCGAACCGGAGCGGCGCGCTGCACAGGCTCGCCCTGGCGGCGAATCGGTCGGGGCTCCTCGGGGAGCGCCGACGTGTGAAGGGGCCGCTCCGCAAGTTGTACTACGGCGTCAACAGTGCCCCCCAGGCCGAACGGTTACCGCAGGACGTGCGGCTCCGTCTGCATGCCGTGTTCGCGCCCGACAACGCCGAGCTCGCGGACGAGCTGCGGCAGCGAGGCTACGCGGGGTTGCCCCCCTGGTTGGAGGGGTCGCCGTCGCCCGGCGCCCCTACGGCGCCGTGAGCTCCTCGTAGACCTGCCGGGCCCTCGTCCGCAGACCGTCGAGCGACCCGTCGTACAACTGGGCGCGTCGCCCCTCCTTGATCGCCTCGCGCTCTGGCGACGGCCGGTTCACGCGCATCTCCGGGAGGGTGCGCGCCCACGAGCCTTCGCTCGCGGCCACGATCGATCGGTACTCGGCGACCCCGATCACCCCGTTCTCGAACCGACCCAGCGCATCCGCCCACGCCGGCCATCGCGCCCTGTCCTCGATGATCTCGAAGCAGGCCGCGACGTTCTCGGGCGTGTGCTCGAAGACGCCGAAAGCCGTCCCGAACCGCGCGTTCACCCGTTCAGTCACACCGCCCATGTCGTCGGTCACCTCCTCGAACCGGGCCACCACGAACCGCGACGCCCGCGGCAGGATGCGCTCGTAGAAGCGCGCGAAGCCAACGAGCGCCTGCCGAGGTGTGATGAACGGCTCGCGGATGATCGTCGACAGGACGGCATCGTCCGGGTCGCGCGTGAGCACGAGCGTCGGGATCGACCGTTCGGTCGCGGCGAGGATCTGCGCGACCGCGTGCTGATGGTGCGCGAGACGGACGGGTGTGCGTTGCGCGATGGCGAACGCGATCACGGCGAACGTATTGGCGCAGCGCGGGAACCCGTCGATCACGAGCCCGGTTTCCGGCCCCACGACGGACTGGGTGTGGCGGAGCCGTGCGATAGGGAGGAAGAGCCTTGGATGCTCGCCGAGTCGGTTGCGCGCCGACCAACGGACAGAGCGGGCGGTCGACCCAACGCCCTCCCACCCGCGCCGGACCGTCGGGGCGTGGGGCCCGATCACGGCGTGGTACTAGCGGAGTTATCGGCTCGGCTGTCGTACACGGCGCCGTAGTGCGAACCGTAGTAGGGCTCGTATTCCTTCTCGACGGCGTTGAACACCACGCCGACGATGTGCGCGCCGACAACCTCAAGCCGATCGCGGCTCTCGGACACCGCCCGGCTGTTGGCCTTCCTCGGATTGTGCACGAGCAGAACGCCGTCCGTGAGCGACGCCAGCACGCCGGCGTCGGCCACTGGCAGGATCGGTGGTGCGTCGAACAGGACAACGTCGAACGCGCTGCGGAGATCGGGGAGGACCCCGGCGCTTTCGAGTTTCGACAAGACGGCTACCGGGCTGGAGGACACGCGACCGCTCTTGAGCACGGATACCGATGTGAGCGTCGAGCGTTCGATCGCCTCGAACAGGGGCGCCCTCCCCGCCACGACGTCGGATAGCCCCCTCCCACCGTTGAGACCGAAGATGCTTTCGATCCTTGGCGCACGGAGGTCGCTCGACACGACCAGGACGCTTTGGCCGGCCTGGGCGAGCGCCACGGCGAGGTTCGCGCAGGTCATCGACTTCCCCTCGCCCGCGAGCGAGCTGGTGATCGTTATGGTCTGGAGCCCTTCATGCGACAGGATGTACCGCACGTTCGTGGCGAGCGTCGCGTAGGCCTCGGACGCACCTGTCCGCTTTCCTTGTTCAGTCGGCACGATCGGGCGCTGCAGCTTGCCCAACGCACGGTCCTTCGGCACGACGGCGAGCACCGGCGCGCCGACCCGTCGCTCGAGGTCGCTGCGACCGTGGACGCGACCCGCGCGCGCGTCAAGCACGAACGCCAGGCCGAGCCCGATCAGGAAACCCACGATGAGCCCGAGAGCAACGTTCACGACCAGTTGCGGGGAGGCCGGCGACGTGGGAAGCGTCGCCTCCTGGATCACCTGTCCGGCGTCGTCCTTGGCGGAGACGCCCCGGGCGCGCAGCATCGCGGCCCTCGTCGCGGTCCGGGACGCGAGGTAGCTGTCGGCGAACCGCTCGGCGATGGTCTGGGCCCGCTCCGGAGTGGACGCCGGGTAGCCGATCTCGAGAACGTTCGTGGTCGGCACCACAGCCACGCGGACCTTCGTCTCCAGGTCGGAGATGGGCACCGGGGGCTGCAGCCCGTTGGCGACGCTGCGGACGACCGGCCCGGAGCGAACGAGTTGGGCCTCCGTGTTGATGAACGCCTGTGGATCCGACGCGCCGAGCGCGTCCGCGAGGCCGGCGTTCTGCGGCGGCAGCACCAGGACCTTCGAGGTGGCGACGTAGACCGGCGTGCGGGTGAGCGTCCACGCGAGGGCCAGACCGCCGAACAGAAGCGTGCACAGCAGGATGAGCCACTTCCGGGCCCACAGCATGACCAGGTACTCGCGAAGATCGACGACGGGCCGCCCGATGTCGCCGGACGATGTCTTCAAGGTGTGTCTCCTTCAGTCGAGCACAGCAGCCGTCGGTCTTGACGTTGCGCGGGCCGGCTCCGTAGTGTGCGTAGGCAGAAAAGGCTACCTTAGTTGCAGTGGGACGGGAACACCGTTCTGCCTACGCCAGAAGGGATTCACCCGACTATGTCTGCGTGCCGTACGTCACCTCTTGCTTCAGCTATGAGGTGCAGATGATATCGTCCCGAAGGGTCGCGGTGCCTGTCGTTTGTGTGGCGCTTGTGCTGACGTCCCTGATGGTCAACTCGGCGCAGGCCTCCTCTCCGGTGTTCTCTGACGGGTTCGAGAGCGGCACGATGTCCGCGTGGACGACCAACGCCGGCATCCTGACCCAGCAGTCGGTGGTCTTCGACGGGGCATGGGCGGCCCGCGCGACGTCGACGGGTACCGCGACCTGGGCGAACACGAACCTCGCAGCGGCGCAGACCGACGTCTACGCGAGCGCCTTCGTGAAGGTGATCAGCGCCGCCACGAACGTCTGGTTCCTCCGGCTGCGGACAGGCTCCGGATCCCCCGGCGCATTGATCGCATCGGTCGGGATGAACAAGAGCGGGAACATACTCGCGCGCAACGACGTGTCGAACGTCAATGCAACGAGCGCGAGCAAGATCTCGACGAGCGCCTGGCACCAGGTCGAGATCCATGCGCTCGTGAACGACACCTCGAGTACGCTCGAGGTCTGGATCGACGGCATCAAGATCGCCGATGTCAGTGGGACCACCGCGCTTGGGACGACGCCCGTCGGGCGCCTGCAGCTTGGTGACAACACCAGCTCGCGCACCTTCGACGTGGCGTTCGACGACGTCGCGGCGGACACGTCGTTCATCGCGCCGCCACCCGACCTCACGCCTCCGTCGGTCCCGACCGGGCTGGACGCCCCGACCGTGGCCTACGATCACGTCACGTTGACCTGGAACGCCTCACCCGAGGGCGACACGGCGGGGTACACCGTCTACCGGGACGGGAACTTCCTGGCCACGGTGACCGGGGCCGCGACGACCACCTACGACGACACCACCGTGGCGGCCAGCACGGCGTACTCCTACGCCGTCGATGCGTTCGACACCGCGAACAACCACTCAAGTCTGTCCACGCCCAAGGATGTCACGACGCCGATGGCGCCCCCGTCGGTCCCGACCGGGCTGGACGCCCCGACCGTGGCCTACGACCACGTCACGTTGACCTGGAACGCCTCACCCGAGGGCGACACGGCGGGGTACACGGTCTACCGCAACGGCACGCCGATCGCCACGGTGACCGGGTCCGCCACCACGACCTACGACGACACCGGGGTCCTGCCGAGTACTTCGTACGCCTACACCGTCGACGCGTTCGACACCTCCAACAACCACTCCGACCAGTGCCCGGCCATCAACGTCAAGACGCCGGCGTCCCCTGGCGGATCGGTCTTCACCGACGGGTTCGAAGCCGGTTCGATGGGCAAGTGGACCGACGTCACGCAGGTGACGGCGCAGCAACAGGTGGTCCGTTCGGGCGCGTGGGGGGCGCGTGCAACGGCTTCCGGCACGCCTGCCTGGGCGATGACGACGCTTCCGTCGACACAGACCGAGCTCTACGCGGAGACGTCCTTCGAGATCATCAGCCAATCGACGAACGTGTTGTTCTTGCGGTTCCGCGCCGGGAACTCGGGACTGATCGCAGGGGTTGGGGTCAACGCCAAGGACAAGCTGCTGCTCCGTAACGACGTGGCGAACACCACCTCCACCAGCACGAGGGTCGTGACGCCCGGCGTCTGGCACGAGGTGCAGCTCCATGCGCTCGTCAGCGGCACGTCGAGCACGCTCGAGGTGTGGCTCGACGGCGTCCGCGTGAACGACGTCAGCGGCACGACATCGCTCGGGACGACCCCGATCGGACGCCTGCAGATCGGTGACAACACCGCGAGCCGAACCTACGACGTGGCCTACGACGACGTCGTGGCCGACACGGCCTACATCGCGCCGCCCTCCACGCCGACTGGCCTCACGGCGACGACCGTCGCGTCGGATCACATCGACCTGACCTGGACAGGCTCACCCGAGCCCGACGTCACCGGCTACACCATCTACCGCAACGGCGCCTCGTACGCCGTCGTGAACAGCGCGACGACGTCGTACACCGACTCAGCCGTCGCCCCGAACACGACATACACCTACACGATCGACTCGTTCGACTCGTCGCAGCCGCCGCTGCACTCGTCGCAGTCCCCGGTGCTCAGCGTGACCACCCCCTCGTCGACGGCGGCAGACCCGGTCGTGGCCGCTGCGGGCGACGTGGCATGCGACCCGGCCAACAGCGCCTTCAACGCCGGCAACGGCACCTCCACGAAGTGCCGCGCGA
>DASYOY010000188.1:0-7389 GCA_036007245.1 Actinomycetota bacterium
TTCGGCACCGTCGTGAAGATCGTGCGGTCGAACAACGCCATCGTCGCGCGAACCTCGTCGAGGGGCACTGGGGGCCGCTGCCTGATCGGGTCGGTGAGCCACAGGCTCGTGATCTCCTCGCGGAGGCGGCGTTCCGTCTCGCCGTGCACTCGCCCCCCCGTGCGCGGGTCGTCCGATGTGTCGAGCAGGTCGCCGATCCGCCACAGGTGCTCGACGACCGCCCGCCGCTTCGCCTCGGTCGGGTGCGCGGTAAGCACCTCGGTCACCTCGACCGGGCGGGCCAGGGGCGGCAGTGGCGTCCGTCCGCGATCGCGCAGCTCGCGGACGCGCTGGCGCTCCTCGGCGACGTTGACCAGCTGGAAGAACGCGGTGAACGCGCGGGCGACGCGGGCCCCGTCGTCGCGGGAGATCCCGGCGATCACGCGGTCGACCGCTGCGGCGCGCGACGGCGTTGGGCGCTCGTGCAGTCGCAGCACCGCGCGCCGCAGCGCCTCCACCGTCGTGAAGAGCTCGTCGCCGCCGTGCGCCCGGATGGCGTCGCCGAGCAGCGTGGTGAGCAGCCGGACGTCGCGACGAAGGGTCTCGGGCACGGGCCGCTCCCGGCGGCCCGTCGCGTCGGCCGCGCGGGTGGTCACGCCCGGCTATCCCGTGAAGGCATCGGGGTTCAGCAGCGTCGGCGGCCGCGTGCCGTCGATCGCCGCGAACACGTTGTCGACCGCGAGGTTGCCCATCGCGTTGCGGGTGTCAACGGTCGCGCTGCCGAGGTGGGGGATCACCACCGCGTTCTCGAGGTTGAGCAGCCGCGGGTTCACCGACGGCTCCTTCTCGAACACATCGAGCCCGGCGGCGAAGATCTCGTCGTTCTCGAGCGCGTCGGCGAGGGCCTCCTCGTCGACGACGGGTCCGCGCGACGTGTTCACCAGGACGGCCGTCGGCTTCATCCGCTTGAACTGCTCGTGGCTGAACAGGTGGCGTGTCTCCTCGGTCAGGTTCGTGTGGATCGAGATGACGTCCGCGCGTTCGAGGAGCTCGTCGAGCTCGACCCGCGTCGCGCCGGTCTCGGCCTCGACCTCGGCCGGGAGTTGCACCGCATCGCTGTAGATCACCGTCATCCCGAAGCCAGCGGCACGGCGGGCGACCGCTTGCCCGATCCGGCCGAACCCGACCACCCCGATCGTCTTGTGGTGGACGTCTTGGCCGAGCATCATCAGCGGCCCCCAGATCCACTGGGTGCCCTCGCGCAGGAACCGCTCGCCCTCGCCGACTCGCCGAGCCGCGGCAAGGATCAGAGCGAACGCGGTATCGGCGGTGGTTTCGGTGAGGACGTCGGGCGTGTTCGTGGCGAGCACGCCGGCGGCGGTGCAATCGGAAACGTTCACGTTGTCGAAGCCGACCGCGTGGTTCGCGACGATCTTGAGTTGTTGGCCGGCGGCGGCGAGGAGCTCCGCGTCGACGTTCTCGGTCAGCATCGTGATCAGCGCGTCACGGCTCTTCACCACCTCGAGGAGTTCGTCGCGCGGGATCCCGAACTCGTTCTCGTGGACCGTGACGTCGCAGCGCTCGCGCAAGCGCGCCATCGGGGCGTCCATGATCGGGCGGGTCACCAGCACGTTGGGTCGGCTCATCGGTCGCTCCTCGTCTCAGGCGGATCGAGACCGGGAGCTTGCCACGGCGGTCGTGTCCGAGGGTAGTCGGCCGTCCCGCCCGTCGGTCATGCGACGATGCTCGGGTGACGTGGACCCTCCAGACCGACCGGCTGCACCTGCGCCCGATGGAGCTCGACGATCTCGATGCGTTCGCAGCCGTGGTCGGCGATCCGTACGCGATGCGGTTCTACCCGAAGCCGTTCGACCGCTCGATGGCTCGGTTGTGGATCGAACGCACGCAGGAGCGGTACGAACGCGACGGGTTCGGCTTGCTCTCGGTGATCGAGCGGTCAAGCGGCGAGATGATCGGCGACTGCGGCCCGGCGGTGCAGCAGACGGGCCACGGCACGTTCGTGGAGCTCGGGTGGCACATCCGGCTCGATCGTCAGGGCAACGGGTTCGCCACCGAGGCCGGCCGCGCGTGTCGAGATCGGGCGTGGGCCACACTGGACGTCGACCGGCTGATCAGCATCATCCGGCCCGAGAACGTGCCGAGCTGGTCGGTCGCCCGCGCGCTGGGGTTCCGTCCGTGGCGCGGCGACGTGCGCGTCGGGATGGCGCACGTCCTGTGGTCGATGGAGCGGCCGGTCAGTCGCTGACGTCGATCCGCTCGATCACGATGTCATCCACCGGCTTGTCGTCCCGTCCGACCGGCACCTTCCCGATCGCCTCGACGACGTCGTAGCCGTCGGTCACCTGACCGAAGATCGTGTGCTTGCCGTTCAACCACGGCGTCTCGGCGGTCGTGACGAAGAATTGCGACCCGTTCGTTCCGGGACCGGCGTTGGCCATCGCGAGCCGTCCGACCTGGTTGAACGTCGGCCCGTCCGGCGGGCACTCATCTTCGAACGTGTAGCCGGGACCGCCGCGCCCCGTGCCCGTGGGGTCGCCCCCCTGGATCATGAAATCGTCGATCACCCGGTGGAAGATCGTGCCGGGGTATAGGGCCTCGTCCTTCGTGGCCCCGTCGCGTGGGTCCGTCCATGTCTTCCCGCCTGACGCGAGGCCGACGAAGTTCGCGACGGTCTTCGGCGCGTGCTCGGGCATCAGCGTGGCGGTGAAGGACCCTTTGTTCGTCACGATCGTTGCGGTGGTCATCGGTTGACGCTCCTTGGGCTCGGTGTCGTCCGAGCCTAACTGGCTTCCCGGCGGCCGACAGGTTTGCGCGTAGAGTCGCGGCACCCCGATGGGTTCGGAGTCCCGATGAGTGCCACGGTGACGGAGGCGTACGCGCCGACGAAAGACGACCGGTTCCACGTGCGCTTCCTGTGGGCGGTCACGTTGCTGAGCGGGGCGGTGCTGTGGCTGCGGCCGATCGCGTCGAGCTTCTGGGAAGACGAGCTGGTCACGTGGTGGGTGATCGACGGCTCGTTCCGCGAGATGTTGCACCGCTCGTACGCGCTGCAGGGGCAGAGCGCGCTCTACTACCCGCTTGCATGGCTCGTCCGGCATGTCAGCGACAAAGAGTGGGTGCTGCGTCTTCCGTCGGTGATCGCGCTGGTCGGGGCGGCGTACCTGCTCTTCCTCCTCGCGACGCGGCTCCTCGATCGAGAGCTCGGCCGTCTGGCGGTGCTGGTCTTCGTCCTGTGGCCCGGGATCGCGTTCGAGGCATCGAACGCGCGGCCGTACGCGATCGCCGTGCTGGTCACCGTCGCGTCCGTGTTCGCGCTGGTCACGTGGCTCGATCGCGGTTCGCGAGGGTCCATGGTCGTGTGGATCGCGCTGACTGCGCTGCTCGCGTACGCGCACATCGTGTTCGTCCTCGCGATCCCCGCGCAACTCCTCTATGCCATCGCACGGCGGCGCGACGGTTCGACCCGAGTCTCGACGCGCGCGATCATCAGCGGTGTCGCCATCGTTGCCGTCCTTGATCTGGGACTCGTCCCGCAGCTGATCGGCCTCTTCGACCGCCGGGGCGCGCTGATCCTTTCCACCGCGCTGTCGTTCGACTGGTTCGGAAATCTACTTGTCCCCGCCTTGTTCGTGGGCGCGCTGATCCTGGGCGGGACGACCGCGTGGGTGACGTCGTCCCTCACGCTTGAGCCGATGCGGATCGATCGGTCCTCAGCGGTCCTCGTTCTGTCGTGGCTGTTGATCCCGCTGATCGTGCTCGCGGTGCTCGCGCTCACCACATCGATCCGACTACTCGAGGTGCGGTACACCTTGATGGTCGCCCCCGCCGGAGCGCTCCTTGTCGCGACCGCGCTGCGAGCCATCCATCCGCCACCCGCGAGACGGATCATCGCCGCAGTCCTCGCGGTGTTCACGGTGTGGGGCACCGCCGGGGTCTTGAAGGCTGGCGAGGATTGGCGGTGGGCGGCATCGACGGCGCAGGCGGCGAGCGATCCGAACAGCGTGACGCTGCTCCACCCCGGGCTCGTGGAGTCGGGCCAGCTCGATTGGTTCTCAGATCCGGAGAAGCGCAGCTACCTGATGACCCCTACGGCCTACTACAGCTTCCCCGGACCGATCGTGCCCGTGCCGATCGGGGCGACGTCCAAGAGCGAGGCATTCTTGTCGCGCGAGCTCGCCGATCTGCCGTCGTCGGTGGACCGCATCATCTACGTGACGCGGTTCCCAGGCGCCGGCTTCCTTACGTATCTGCAGGGGTGGGCCTCGGCCGGCGGATGGGAGGTCACGCAGACCCAGTGGCGGGGCAACATGGTCGTCATGACGCTCGAGCGTTCGGCCCCGGCGGCATAGGTCGCGCGCAGATCAATGCGCTGTCGCCGAGGAGTCCCGCGGGCAGTCGAGGATCCAAGACCTGCGATGCGCGTCCGAGCGCGGCCGCTCCGGGCTGGTTGCCTGCACGCTCCGCGATGTAGGACAGCTGCATCGAGCGTGGCATCAGCTGCCACCGCACCATCTCGAATCCGGCTCGTCGCAACATCAGGGCGAGCTGCACCGGTCCCGGGTAGTGGATGTGTGCGCGCGTGAACCACGGCCATCTCTTCGACGACAGGCGCGCATGCATCCCGGATGTGTTGATGGTGGAGATCACGAGCAGGCCGTCCGAGGCGAGCATCGGGTGCACCCGCCGCAAGGCTCCGACGGGATCGACCAGATGCTCCAGGACGTCGAGCATCACGAGCGCATCCGCCGAGTCCTTCCTGACGCGGAGCGTTTCGATGGCGCCCTGACGCAGCGACACGCCGGATCGGCGGGATCCCTCGGCGACGGCCCATGCGGACGGCTCCACGCCGGTCGCCGTCCAGCCGCGCGTCGCGGCCTCGGCCAGGAACAGGCCGACGTGGGCGCCGATCTCGGTCAACCGTGAGCCCGATCGGTGGAACTGGTCGATCTGGTCGAGGACCCACTCGAAATGCTCCCGGCGGGACGCCTCCTGCTCGAGGTAGGCCACGTCTTCGACCTGCTCGTACAACGCGCGGAGCGCCTCGGGCTCCAGGGTCGGACGCTGGGACAGCAGGTGACACCGCGCGCACCTCGTGATGCCGTCGTGAAGGCCGAGCGCGTCGGACGTGCAGCGGAACTCGTCGGCGATCGGATCGCCGGTGGCGGTCGGGGGGAACCGCAGGCGCAGGTCGGTGCTTCCACACGCGGCGCACGCGGGAGGTGGGCGCTCGTCCACGGTGATCGAATCCGCGGCGGCTCTCCAACCGGGCACGTACCGATGGCCACGCCGGCCTCGAAGGAGCGCCGCGCTCGCGGCGTACCGCGTCCCGTCTGCGACGTAGCGCAGCGACCGTCCGACCGAGATCGACGACGACTCTTTCGTGTACCGGGTCGGGATCGGAACCTCAACGACCCGTACGCCCGTCGTCACGGCGTCGATCAGCAGCCGCGCGTCGAAGGAGAACCCGTCCGGATAGCCGCGGAACGGCAGGGTCAGCAACGCGCGACGCGTGTACGCGCGCATGCCACTGTGCATGTCGGTGAAGCGCGTTCCGAGCAGGACGTTCTGCGTCACGGTCGTGATGCGGTTGCCCACATATCGATAGAGCGGCATCCCCCCGGCCAGGGGATCGCCCATCCCGGCGAACCGAGATCCGAAGGTCATGTCGGCCTCGCCCGCGAGGATCGGCGCGATCAGCAGGGGCACGGCCTTCGGTTCGTACTGATAATCGGGGTGGAGCAGCACGACGATGTCGGCGTCGGCCTCCAGCGCGAGCGTGTAGCACGTCTTCTGGTTCCCACCGTAACCGCGGTTGTCCGGGTGGACGTGCACCCGGAGGCCGAGCTCGCGCGCGACGTCCGCGGTCGCATCGGTACTTGCGTCGTCGACGAGGATCAGCTCGTCGGCAACGCCGTCCGGGATCGCCTCGACCGTCCGTTGGAGCGTCGTCTCGGCGTGGAACGCCGGCATCGTGATCACGACCTTGGGCATGGTCCTCACCGTATCGATGTCGCGGTCATGCCGCTTGCACGGCCGGACGCCGCCACGCATCGACGACCCCGCTCGTCACGGGTGCCGGGTCGCGGAGCCACGCGACCAAACAACGCACGAGGAGCCCCGCGCGCAGGACGATGACGACAGCCAGCACGGCATAGGTTGCCCCTCGCCCCGACTGCAGATGGCCGAAGTAGCTATACCGGGTAAGCACCTCCAGGATCTCCGCGAGCTGGTAGGCGAAGAACGTTGCGAACGGGACGCGCGTCAGCGCGAACCACGGCAGGAGCCACAACGAGTACTGGGGCGACCACACCTTTCCCAGCAACAGCACGGCGATCAGCAGCGGGAAGAGCAACACCCACCGAGGAAGGTCCGGCTGCCGGCGGACGGCCGTTCGCCAGATCCACCAGGCGAGCGCCACGGTCGCGACCGGCGCCGCGACCTTCACGAACTCATCGGGCAAGCAGGCGTGCAGCGCGCACGGCACCCCCCAGATGGAGTCATAGTCCGCCGGACGAGACGCGTTCAGGCGGAAGAACGTCGCCCACGACGCGAACCCCGCGACCGCGAACGGGAGGTTGAGGACGAGCGTCGTCCCGACGGTCCAGCCGGTCAGCGTTCGAACGCCGCGGCGGTCGCCCGTTCGACGGTCCTCGGCGCCGAATGGCAGGAGCGCGAGCAACGGATAGAGCTTCGCGGCGCCGCCGATGGCGAGCGCGATCCCGGCGCCTCGTCGGCGACCTGCGAGGTACGCGACGGTCGCGGTGGTCGTCGCTGCGACCGCGATGAGGTCGAGGTTGGTCGTCCCCGACAACAACAGGATGGGGGCGGCGGCGAACAGGACGGTGCGGGCGCCGAGCCGCTCGAGACACCACGTCGTCCACAGCGCACAGCCGAGAAGGATCAACGCCGTCCATCCGAAGAACCATCTGACCGCATCGGCGCCGGTGGGGACGAGCCAGGCGGCGACCCGAAGCGTGTACATGGAGATCACCGGGTACTCGTCGCAGGGCGCGGCCGAGGGCGTGCACGCCGTCAGATAGGGAAGTCGCCCCCCTCCCAACTGCTCCGAGCGGTACAAGGCGGGGATGTCGGTGTAGCACTGCAGCACCCCTGCGTGCTGCGAGTCGAGCCACGAGGTGCTCGCGCACGGCACCTTCTGGAGCGCTCCCACGGTCACCATCGAGCCGGTGATGACGAGCATCGCGACGAGATGCCGCAGCGGGTCACGCACATCCGCATCCTATGTGCACGCCGAACGGCGTCGTACGCTCCTGGGCGATGTCGACGCGACCGGCTCGGGAACCCGGCCGGCGCTGGCCGTCGATCGACGATGCGTGGGTCGCGGTCGGCCTGCTGGTGCCGGTCATCGTCACGTTCTTGACGCGCACG
>DASYOY010000189.1:0-2198 GCA_036007245.1 Actinomycetota bacterium
TCCAGCACGTCGCGATCGAACCCGAGCCCGACGATCGTCCGCGCTTGCTCGCCGGGCGGATACCGATCGAACGCCGCGGCGCGCTTGTCGATCACGGTGACCTCGTGGCCGGCGTCGAGCAGTGCGTGCGACAGCTCGGAGCCGACGCGTCCGCATCCCATGATCAGCACCCGCATGGCCGGGAAGCGTACCCGCGCGCGAACCGCCTGACAGCGGACCAGAGATCGAACGGACCCCAGATATGCCTGCGGGCCGACAGCTGGAGGGAGCTGCCGGCCCCGCAGACGGGCTCGGAGGAAAGTAGGTTCGTTGGTGCCCTGTCCCGCGTCATCCAGTGCCGGGGGTGACGGTCCGACACCGGGGTCAGCAAGACCCTTCTTTCCGTGCATAAGCGTCGGACTCCGCGCGTGAGTGCGGCGTGAAGGATGCCGAACACCGCGTGAAGAACCCGTGAACGAGCCGACGCCCATCCGAGCGCCAAGATCGCGCCCGACCAGGCGGTAGCGTGTCCGTCGTGGCCACGGACCGCAAGGATCCTCGGATAGACCAGGTCTCGGTCCGCGCACTCGCGATCGGGGTGGGGTCGGCCCTGTGCGGCGCCATCCTCGTGGCCCTGACCAAGGAACTTGGGCCCGGGGCGGGGGTCGCGATCTTGATGCTGGCGGTCACGATCTCGGCCGTCAGCGGCGGCATCTGGGCCGGGATCATCACGGCGCTTCTCTGTTCGGTGGCGCTGCCCTGGATCGAACAGCCCGGGGTGGGGTTCCAGTTCGAGCAACTCCGCGACGTGATCGCGGCGGTGGTCTTCCTGGCGATCGCCGCGGTGGTCGGGCTGGTCGTCGGCAACGCCGCAGCGGAGCGCCGCCGAGCGACCGAGCGCGAGCGGGAGGCCCGGTTGCTCGCGTTGCTGTCGACCAAGCTGCTCACCGGCGACGTCCCCGACCGGGTCCTCGACGAGTTCGTCGCGCTGTTGCTCGATCCGTTCAACCTCGCGATGTGCAGCGTCCAGGTGGTGCTCGACGGGCACGAGATGAGCGCGATCGCGCGGCGCGAGGGCGTCGAGCTCGGCGGTCCGAGCGAGATCCTCCCGGTGGTAGTCGCGTCGGTGCCGCTCGGCACGCTGACCACGGAGCGCCCTGCCCGCGCGCGCTCGTTCACCCGCCGCGAGCGTGAGCTGCTCGAGGCGGCGACCCGGCAGGCTGCGGTCGCGTTGGACCGTGCCCGCCTCGACGCCCGTGCCCGCCTCGCACAGCTCGACGCCGAGACCAACGAGCTGCGCGCGGCGATGTTCTCCTCCGTGACGCACGACCTTCGCACGCCGCTCGCGTCGATCAAAGCCGGCGTCACGAGCCTGCTCGACACGACCACGGTGCACGACCCGACACAGCAGCACGAGCTCCTGGTCACCATCCTCGAAGAGACCGACCGCCTGAACCGGCTGGTGGGCAACATCCTCGACCTCGCCCGGATCCGCGCCGGCGCGCTGATCCCGCGCCGCGTCCCGACCGACGTGCAGGAGGTTGCCGAGGCGGTGCTCGCGCGGATGCGGCCGCAGCTCGAGCGCGTCCGTGTCGAGCTCGCGGTGCCGGACGATCTTCCCGAGATCGCTGCCGACCCGATGCAGCTCGACCAGGTGCTGACCAACCTCGTCGAGAACGCGGCCCGCCATTCGCCGCCGGGAGGCGCCGTCGAGATCCACGTTTCGCGCGAGGGCGAGGTGGTCCGCGTGCGTGTGAGCGACGAAGGACCGGGGATCCCGCTCGCGCAACGCGAGAAGGTGTTCGAGCCCTTCTATCGTGGCCGCGAGGAGCCGGAGCGCCCCGGCAGCGGGCTCGGTCTGTCCATCGCGCGGGCCGTGGTGGTCGCGCACGGTGGCCGGATCTGGGTCGAGGAGACCGCCGGCGGCGGGACGGCGATGGTCCTGGATCTGCCCATCGAGGAGGCGGCGGCGTGAAGGTGCTGGTGGTCGATGACGAACCACAGATCCGTCGCGCGCTCCGCACGAGCCTCGAGGCACACGGATACGCCGTCGAGACGGTGGGAACCGGTGACGAAGGCGTCGTCGCGGCCGCGAGCCAACACCCCGAGTTGATCCTGCTCGACCTCGGGTTGCCGGACATGGACGGCACCGAGGTGATCACTCGGGTGCGCGCGTTCTCCGAGGTGCCGATCATCGTGCTGTCGGTCCGCGAGAGCCA
>DASYOY010000190.1:0-6116 GCA_036007245.1 Actinomycetota bacterium
AGGCGTCGGTGCAGCTCGAGATCGTCGGCGGTGTCCTGGACGGCCATGGCATCCGTATCCTGGCAGCCGTGACCAGCGTCGTCCTGTATGCGCGCGACGGTTGTCACCTGTGCGACGAGGCTCGGCGCGTGATCGAAGACATCCGCCGCACGGCGCCGTTCGACTTCACCGAGATCGACATCGAGACCGACGACGCGTTGATCCGGGAGTACGGGATCCGGATCCCAGTGGTGGCCATCGACGGCGAGGAGCGCTTCGAGATCTCGGTCGATCCCGCCGCCTTCCGGGCCGCGGTCGAGGCCTGAGGTGCGCGGCTAGGCTACGGAGGTGACCGGGAACGGACGTTCGGATGCGCCGAGGCGCGCGATCCCGGACGCGACCGTCGCCCGGCTCCCCCTCTATCTCCGAGCATTGGTCAGCATCGCCGACGCGGGCGACGCGACCGTTTCGTCCGACACGCTTGCCGACGCGGCCGGCGTGACCTCGGCCAAGGTCCGCAAGGACCTGTCCTACCTCGGCTCTTACGGCACGCGCGGCGTCGGCTACGACGTCTGGCACCTGATCCACGAGGTGCGCGAGCAGCTCGGCCTTACCCAGCACTGGGCGATCGTGATCGCCGGGATCGGGAACCTTGGCCAGGCGCTGGCCCACTACCGCGGATTCACCGAGCGCGGCTTCCGCGTGGCGGCGCTCGTCGACACCGATCCGGCGAAGCGGGGGATGCGGATCGAGGGCCTCGAGGTGCGTGACCTCGATGATCTCCCCGCCCTGGTGAGGGACGAGGCGATCGCCATCGGCGTGATCGCGACGCCCGCGACCGCCGCGCAAGACGTCGCGGAGCGGATGGTCGAGGCGGGCCTCAGGTCGATCCTGAACTTCGCGCCTGCGGTCGTGACCGTGCCGGAGGGTGTGACGGTTCGGAAGGTCGATCTCGCGGTGGAGCTGCAGATCCTCGCGTACTACGAGCAGCGCGGCGCCGAGGCGCGCGAGGTCAGCGCGGGATCGTGAGCCAGATCAGGAACGAGACGATCAAGATCATGACCACGAGCAGGATGAACTGGATCGCTCCCTGATCGAAGAACGGGACTACCTGCGCAGCGAGCAGATGCAGCATCCTTCCTCCTGTTAGGCCGGTCCGTACCACGGCGGCGCGGTGCCACCGACCAGGAATTCCTTGCGCGAACGCTCCGCGCGATCCAGCAACGGGATGTGCACGATCAACAGCAGCGCCGATCCGATCAAGAAGATCAACGAGTAATGCCACACCTGCCCGTTGCTGTAGTGCAGCGTCACGATCGTGTTCGGTCCACCGCCTAAGAAGTGCGCCTGGGCGACGGCAAGTTTCGTGCCGTCGGAGGCCGTGACGAAGCGCAGGTCATCGACCGTGAACTGCGTCGGTTGCAGTGCCGTGTAGTCCAGCGGGTCGTTGCCCAGCTGGGCGTTGGCGGTGTCGGCCAGGTAGGTGGTCACGACGCCCGTTGCGGCCTGCAGGTCGGCGGCCTGCACGGGGTCGGCCGGGTTGGGCTCGGGATATGCACCGCTCGGGTAGGCCGCGAGTTCCTCATGGACCGCCCCGGGGTTCAGGCCGGCGGAGTCCACCACCCAGGCGGGCTCGGCACCGCGCGGCCCGAGGTTCGTCTTGGTCTCCGGGCCTTGGGACCAGAACCCGAACAGCCAGATACCGGATTGGATCGTCATCCATCCGAAGAACGCGACCGCGACAACCAGATACGCCATGTACCGGCCGAAGATCGCGGTGAGCAACATGTAGACGCTGCCGACGAACAGGATGAAACCGGCGAGCACGACGCCGATCCCCTTGAACATGACGCCGCAGTCAACGGCGAACGTCAGGCAGGAGTGCTGCTCCATCTACGGGTCCCTCGGGTCGAGCGGCGTCTGCGACTTCGCGTTCAGTGCAAGGGCCTTGTCCGACGCGGCCTTGTTGAGGCACACGTTCTTGTCGAACGAGACGTTCTGCGAGCTCAACTGGACCAGGTACAGCACGAGGTCGTTGATCTGTTGATCGTCGAGCGCACCCGAATACCGGATGCTCCACGACGGCATCGCGCCTCTGCCTTCCTGGATCACCTGGAAGATGTCGTCGATCGAGAAGATCGCGTTGTGCCCGTAGAAAGGGCCGCCGCACACGGTGGTGAGGTTCGGCGGGTAGGCCAGGATCGGGTTCCCCTGCGCGTCGAGGGCGTTGATCACACCGCCCTGCAGTTCGTTGCCGTGGCAGCGCACGCACCCGACCCCGAGGCCGTTGTCCTCGGAGAACGGCTGGGTCGCGAGCTGGCCGCGTGCGATCGCGTCGGTGACCAGCTGTTGCTCCTGCTTCAGGTTGGTGCTCGGCTCCATGAGCCACATCACGGGGAACCACAGCACGAAGAACGTGACGAGCACGACGCCCCAGCCTTGGAGCTTCAGCAGGAGCGGCGTCTCGAGCGCTTGGTCCGACGGTCCCGGGCGCATCCCCGCGGGAACCTCGGCGCGCTTGCCCTTGGCCCGGTGGCGGAGCGCGACGACCGCGATGATGCCGACGATCAGCGCGCCGCCGGCGGCGATCAAGGTGATCGCGGCGTAGTTCGTCGACGCGATCATCCCGGCGCCACGCAGAAGGGGCCTTCGAGCGGCTGGTCGGTCGTGTTCGTGCCGCGAGGCGGTCCGAGCTTGATCGTGGAGGTGTCGACGACGACGTTGCCGTCCACGACGGCCATCTGGAACCGGTCCAAGCCTCGTGGCGCGGGCCCGAGCTTGTACTCGCCGGCGTTGTTGTACTTCGAGCCGTGGCACGGGCACTCGAACCACTTCGACGAGTTGCAGAACGGGACACGGCACCCGAGGTGCACGCACCGCTGGTAGAGCGACATCACGCCGTCCGACGTGACGCCCTCGGCCGGATAGTCGGCCAGGCCGGTGCCCGGCGTGCCCTCCCAGCCGACCAGGTAGGTGCGCGCGGCGCCGACGTAGACGTAGTTCGCGGTCTGGATCTCCGACTTGATCTCCTGCAGGTTCCCTGCGGTGATCTTCGAACCGAACCCACCCTTGAGGTTGGGCCACAGGAACCCGATGGTGCCGAGACCGAATTCGGCGCCGAAGAGCATCACGGAGGTGAGCAGCGCGCGACGCTGGAAGTCGCGACGGCTAACCGCCTTCGCCGGCGCCGCGGGGAGTTCGCCGGCAGCGGCGCGCCTGGCCGCCTTCGCCCGGCGGGAGTACCCGATCAGGAAGAAGACCAAGAAGATGTCGGCGATGATCACGGCGATGATCACCGCGAGTGTGCCGTTGGAGATGGCGAGGAACGTCATAGCTCGAAGAAGACCCCTTGTGTCCATGGCCAGATCCAGTTGTAGCCGGGCCCGCGGAAGAACGATCCGATGATCGTGAGGACCGCGCCGAACATGAACAGGATCGTGAACAGCGTGATCGCCACCTTGCGGTCACCGGGCTTGATGCTCGGGTTGCGGTCCACGTAGGGGACCGCCGCGAGCCCGACGAGGATGAACGTCGGGATCACGATGCCCGCGACCATCGGGTGGAAGTAACGGAGCAGCTCCTGTAGACCCAGGAAGTACCACGGCGCCTTGGACGGGTTCGGGGTCAGGTTCGGGTTCGCGAGTTCGCGCAGCGGCGCGTTGATCAGCGACGAGAACACCAGCAGGCCGGCGAACAGGATCGCCATCGCGATGAACTCTTCGAGCAAGAGGTGGGGCCACGTGTGGACGCGGTCGCCCTGTTCGCGCTCGACGCGCTGGATGCCCTCGGGCGGGACGATCGCGAGCAGGCGGTGCTTGTCGGGCGCGCCCTTCTTCGGCTCGGGGATGTTGCCGGTTGGAAGCGGCGCCTCGCGCACCGCGGCGGTGATCGGCGCGGCGGCGACGGCGACGCCCGCGCCTACCGATGCTGGGACCGGTGCCGCTGCTCCGCCGTTGCCCGCTGCCGCGGCTGATGCTGCAGCTCCCGCGGGTGCGGCGGTCCGGGCCTGCGCCGCGTGTGCCGCTTCCTCGTCCGGGTGGGCCTTGAGATACGCGCGGACACCCGCGCGGCGGGCGCGACCCTCGGCGACGCGCCGGTCGACCCCAGAGGACGTCTGCGAATCCAACGCCTGCTGGTAGGCGTCCATGTCCTTGTGGACTTCTTCCCACGTCATCTAGAGCGGCCCCGAGATCCCGCCGTCCTTACGGATCCGCCAGAAGTGGACCGCGAGGAACAGCACCAGTACGAACGGCAGCGCGAGCACGTGCAGGACGTACCAACGCAACAAGGTGTTGGGCGACACGATCGCGCCGCCGAGGAGCAAGAAGTTGGCCTGCTTCGCGATGAACGGCGAGTAGCCGGCGAGCGACGTGCCCACGGTGACGGCCCAGATCGCCAACTGGTCCCACGGAAGCAGATAGCCGGTGAACGACAGGCCCAGCGTAAGGAACAACAGCACGACGCCGACCACCCAGTTGAACTCGCGCGGCGGCTTGTAGGCGCCGGTGTAGAACACGCGCGCCATGTGCAACGTCACCGACAACACCATCAGGTGCGCGCCCCATCGATGCATGTTGCGGACCAGGTCGCCGAAGAACACCGACGTGCGGATGGTCTGCATGTCGGTGTAGGCCTGCGCGCCGCCGATGTCGGCCATCGGCCGGTAGAAGAACATCAGGAAGATGCCGGTGATCGTCAGCAGCACGAACAGGAAGAACGACAACCCGCCGAGGCAGAACGTGTAGGTGAGCTTCAATCCGTGGCGCTTCACCTTGGTTGGGTGCAGGTGCCACAGCACGTTGTTCATCGTCGCGAGCGCGCGGTCGCGCGACGTGTCCTTGTAACCCTTGCGATAGATCGAGCCCGGCCGGAAGATCGACTTCCAGACCTCAGATTCCCGCAGGTTCGGCGGCTGGATCTTCGCCACTCCGGTCGTTCCTCCCCGTCGCCTTTTCGTACGCCGTTCTACGCCGACTCAGCTTGGTCCAGTGGAACGTCTGCGAGGGCCCGCCGACCCCCGGAGCCCTCGGGCAGTCGCGCATAGTACAGGGTGTCGGTGGGGCACCGGTCCACGCACACCGAGCAGCGTGTGCACGCGTTGTCGTCGACCACGAACAGGGCTGTGGTTGTGGAGCGGATCTCGGCAGCGACCGATTCCTCGTCGGTCTCCTCGACGATCTCGTTCGACATCATCCAGATGCAGTTCCACGGACAGACGTCCTCGCACGCGCGGCACAGGATGCAGTTGTCGGGGTCGAGCATCAAGTGCTTCGGGGACTTCACGCCCTGTGCGAGCCACGCAGCGTCCACCGACTCGACCGTGTAGTCGTCATGGATGTCGACCTCGGTCTTGGTGAACGGCATCTAGCGGTACCCACCGGTTGGACGGGCGCCGGACTCGCCGCCGCGCAGCTTCTTGCGCCAGTTCTGCAGCGCAGCCGACACGACCAGGACGAGCACGAACGGCAGGGTGGTCAGGCCCATCGCGATCGCGTCGCGGACCATCAGGTACCCCTCGGGCGACAGGGGGTTCGTGATGCCGGTGCCGAACGGCGTCCGCAGGAACGCTTCGATGTCGGTCGGGCCCGCCCAGCCGATCTTCTGCTCGGCGTAGTACATCCAGAACGACGGCATGATCGAGGTCGAGATCAGCAGGAAGAACGTGAGGACCAACGCGAAGGTGACCGCGGAGGTCCAGGTCCATTCGAACGTGCGAAGGAAGTTCTCGATGCGTGCCTTGACGCCGCCCGCTCGCTGCTTCGTCCGCGACTTCGAGGTGACGTCGATCTGACCCATGCCCGTCCGTTCGGTTGGCGGCGGAATCATAGCGATTCCACCTGTTCGCCGTCCGTAGGCCGGGGGTCCGAACCACGGGCGACGCCGACATGATGCCCGGGCGGCGCGCCCAGTCACAAACGCTGCACGTGAGGGGACCTCGCCGGACCGGCGGACGCGCCTTCGACCCTAGACTGACCCGGTGGTGAGCACCCGGACGCCCCGGCGATGATCGGCGACACCAGCGACACGGTCACCCATGTGTGGGCGCCGTTGGTCGCGATGCTCGCGGGGTTCGTCTCGTTCGCCAGCCCCTGCGTACTGCCCCTCGTGCCGGGCTACCTGTCGTTCGTGACCGGCGA
>DASYOY010000191.1:0-19308 GCA_036007245.1 Actinomycetota bacterium
CCTGGTAGCCTCCTGCCCGATGGCGGAGGTCGCACGCGTCCTGTACGGGCGCGAGGACGTTCGCCGCCGGGTGGCAGAGCTCGGCCGCACGATCACCGGGGACTATGTGGGGCGGGAGCCCGTGTTCGTCACGGTGCTGAAAGGCGGCGCGGTGTTCCTCGCGGATCTGGTGCGCGATGTCGACCTGCCCCTCGAGGTGTCGTTCATAGCGATCAGCCGCTACGGCGACGCCGAAGAGTCGCTCGGGCGGGTGCAGATCCTGCTCGACGTCGAGCTGGACCTCGCCGGCCGGGACGTCGTGCTTGTCGAGGACATCGTCGACACCGGGCTGACATCCCGCTACCTCTTGTCGGTGCTTCGGTCGCGGGGCGCCGCGAGCGTCGAGCTCTGTACGCTCCTGGACAAGACCGCCCGGCGGATCGTGCCGATCCACCCGCGGTACGCCGGCTTCGAGTGTCCCGACCGCTTCGTGGTGGGATATGGGCTGGACTTCAGCGAGCGATACCGGAACCTGCCGGACATCCTGCAGGTCGACGATCTCGCCGCGCTCCGGGAAGACCCCGACGCGCTGACGTCGCACGCACCCCCGGCCGCCTGAGCCGCCCGACCCCCAAGGTTGCCCGACCACAGGGCCGTGGTTACCCTGGCCTGCAGCGCGATGATCGAGATGGAGCTGACCGGCGTCCGGGTGGAGTTGCCCACCAACCAGCCCATCGCGCTGCTCCGCGAACGCGAGGGGGAGCGCTACCTCCCGATCTGGATCGGTCCCGCCGAGGCGGCGTCGATCGCCATGGCCCTCCAGGGCGTCGCCACGCCACGCCCGATGACGCACGACCTGATGAAGACGATGCTCGACGACCTCACGGTCCGGATCGTTCAGATCGTCGTGACCGAGCTCCGCGAGAGCACGTTCTACGCGGTGATCACGATGGAACGGAACGGCGACCGCCTGGAGATCTCGGCCCGGCCGTCCGACGCGATGGCGCTCGCGGTCCGGATGGCGGTGCCGATCTACGCTGCTGAAGAGGTCCTCGACGAGGCGGCGATCTTGATCCCCGGCGAAGAGGACGAAGAGGTCGAGAAGTTCCGCCAGTTCCTCGACGACGTGAGTCCGGACGACTTCGCGTCCTGACGGGCGCTGGGCGGCACCAGGATCAGCCGTAGAAGAAGACCGTCACCCAAAGCGCGCCGTCCACGCGCGTGGCGCCGATCGCGACGTGCTTGAAGCAGCTGTTGAGGATGTTCGCGCGGTGCTCCGGGCTGGCCATGAACGCCTTCTCGACGTCGGCGATCGTGCCACCGGACACCGCGATGTTCTCGCCCCAGCAGTGCCAGGACATCCCCTTGAGGTAGGCCGCCGCGGGGTCAGATGTGTGCACGAGCTTGTCGCTGCTCGCCATCCAGCGGGAGTGCCTGAGCGCGATCTTCGACATCGTGCGGTTGATCGCGACGTTGATGCGGCTGAACCGGTCGCGGCTGACGTTCGTCGCCTTGTACATCGCGTGGCGGTCGGACCACTTGCCGCCGCCGGCGTGGGCGGGCGCGCCGAGCACGGCCGTCGTCAACGCGACCGCGAGCGCCGTCGTTGCGATCAGGCGTCCGATGGTCCGCATCTGCCACTTGCCTCCGGTGCCGCAGGTCGGTGATGTAGTCCCGTGTGACTAGTCCAGACATCGGCCAGCCGGGGGGCAGCCTTGAGGGCCTTCCGAGAGGTTCTGAGAGGCCTATCCCGGGCGGTCGAAGACGCCTTGACGGGGGTGGGCGACCCCCGTACGCTGCCGAATCACATCGTCGTGATTCCCTTCCCCGAACGGAGCGTGTCGGAATGGCCGAGCAAGGGTTCGCCGCACCCGAGGTCTGCAAGATCGTGCAGATCACGTACCGCCAGCTGGATTACTGGGCCCGGACGGAGCTCGTGACCCCTTCGATCCGTGACGCCTCCGGCAGCGGCACCCAGCGGCTGTATTCGTTCCAGGACCTGGTGACCCTGAAGGTGATCAAGAACCTGCTCGATACTGGGGTATCCCTCCAGCGGGTCCGAAACGCCGTCGAGCACCTGCGCGACATGGACCGGCCGCTGACCGGCGTGACGCTGATGTCCGACGGGCGAGGCGTCTACGAGGCCCACTCGCCCGAGGCGGTGGTCGACCTGCTGCAGAGTGGCCAGGGTGTGTTCGCGATCGCGATCGACCGCGTCTGGAGCGACGTCGAGAAGGCGGTGCCGAAGTCCAAGACGGCCGCGAAGGCCGGCACCACACGCCGCCGCGCAGCCGGAGGGGCATGAGCGCCCAACCGGCGATGGATCCATTGCCGAGCGACGAGGTCCGGTTCGCCCACGCCTCGGAGCGGCAGTTCGCCCGGTTGCTCGACTTCTATCAGATCGCGTGGGCCTACGAGCCGACCTCCTTCCCGATCGCATGGGACAAGGAAGGGCAGCCGGTGCAGCGGTTCACCCCCGACTTCTACCTGCCCGAGTTCGACCTCTACATCGAGATCACGACGCTCAACCAGAAGCTGGTCACGAAGAAGAACCGGAAGGTCAGGCGGCTCCGCGAGCGCTACCCGGAGATCCGCTGCAAGGTGTTCTACCAACGGGACTACCTGTCCCTGGTTACGAAGTACGGGCTCGAGGATGCGTCGGGCTGACCACGCCGGTCATGCCGCCCCTTCGTAGACTCGGCGCGTGACCACCTTCACGCCGCACACCGACGACGAGGTCCGCGAGATGCTCGCGGCGATCGGCGCCGGATCGGTCGACGACCTGTTCGAGGCCATCCCGCCGGACCTGCGTCTGACCGACCCACTGGACCTTGCTCCCGGTATGGCCGAGCAGGAGGTCGTCGAGGAGCTCGGGCGTCTGGCTGCGCGGAATCGCTCGCTCGACGAGCTGGTGTGCTTCGCAGGCCGCGGCGCCTACGACCACTACGTCCCGTCGGTGGTGTGGGCGCTCGCGGGGCGCTCTGAGTTCTCGACGGCCTACACGCCGTACCAGCCGGAACTCTCGCAAGGCGTCCTGCAGGCTCTCTTCGAGTACCAATCCATGATCTGTGCGCTGACGGCGATGGAGGTGTCGAACGCTTCGCTGTACGACGGCGCGACCGCCCTCGTCGAGGCGGTCCGGATGAGCCTTGCGTCCGATCGGAAACGGGTCGTCGTGGCCGGCGGGGTCGACCCTCGGCTCGTCGAGACCGTCCGGACGTACGGCGCCGGTCCAGGGTTGCCCGTCGATCAGCTCGCCGCGTCCGACGGCGCCGGCGGTTCGCCCCCATCGTTCGACGACGACGTCGCGGCCGTCGTTGTTCAGCATCCGAACGTGCACGGCATCCTCGAGGATGTCGCCGCATGGGCAGCGGTGGCGCACGCGTCGGGCGCACGGCTCATCGAGGTGTTCGACCCGACATCGCTCGGCGTGCTCGCGCCGCCCGGCGAACTCGGCGCGGACATCGCCGTCGCGGAGGGGCAGTCGCTGGGGAACCATCTCGCCTTCGGCGGTCCGTATCTCGGGATCCTCGCGGCGCGGATGAGCGACGTGCGACGGATGCCCGGCCGCATCGTCGGCGCGACCGTCGACGTCGCGGGCCGTCCGGGCTACGTGTTGACGCTGCAGGCGCGCGAACAGCACATCCGCCGCGAGAAGGCGACGTCCAACATCTGCACGAACCAGACGTTGATGGCGATCGCGGCGACGATCTACTTGGCGTGGCTCGGTCCCGACGGGCTGCGCGAACTGGGGGAGCGGTGTGCCGCGAAGACCGCCTACGCGCTCGAGGCCCTCACCGCGGTACCGGGCGTCGAGGCCGCCTTCCCGGGCGCGCCGGTTTTCAAAGAGTTCACGTTGCGGCTGCCGCGAGCAGCGGCGCACGTCGTCGATGCGCTTGCCGGATGCGGCATCCTCGCCGGCGTTCCGGCCCCCTGGCTCGGCGACGACGCGCTGATCGTCGCGGTGACCGAACGGCGCTCGCGTGCACAGATCGACGCATTCGCCGAGGCGCTCACCGAGGTGCTGGCGTGAGCGACGTGGGCGCGCCGGTCCGCCGGCAGGGCCCACCCGTGCCCGGGACGATCATGGCGGCGTCCCACGCCGGGCGCCGGGCGTCGTCGATGCCGGCGCCCGACGTCCCCGATGCGCCGGTCCCCGCGGCGTTCGCGCGTGCGACCCCGCCGCCATTGCCGGAGGTCGGGGAGGTCGACATCGTTCGCCACTACACGCGCTTGTCGCAGGAGAACTACGGGCTCGACACGGGGTTCTACCCGCTGGGGTCGTGCTCGATGAAGTACAACCCCAAGGTCGCGGAGACGGTCGCGAACGCGCCCGGCTTCTCCCGGCTGCATCCGCTCCAGCCCGATGCGACCGCGCAGGGAACCCTCGAGCTGCTGTGGCGCGTGGAGCAGGCGCTCTGCGCGATCACCGGGATGGCGCGCGCGACCGTTCAGCCGCCGGCCGGTGCCTGCGGGGAGATGACCGGGCTGCTGATCATGCGGGCGGCCCACGCCGCCGCGGGGCGCGCGCGGCAGACCGTGCTGATCCCCGACTCCGCGCACGGGACGAACCCTGCGAGCGTGCACCTCGGCGGGTACGACGCCGTCGCGGTACCGTCGGGCGCCGACGGTCTGGTCGACGTCGACGCCCTCGAGCGGATGGTGGACGAGCGCGTCGCGGGCCTGATGCTTACCAACCCCAACACCCTCGGATTGTTCGAGCGGGACATCGCGCGGATCGCTGCGGCGGTGCACGGCGTCGGCGGATACGTCTACTACGACGGCGCGAACCTCAATGCGATCATGGGGCGCACGCGGCCGGGCGATATGGGGTTCGACATCGTGCACATCAATACCCACAAGACCTTCGCAACGCCGCACGGCGGCGGGGGTCCCGGCGCCGGCCCCGTCGGTGTCGTGGAGGAGCTCGTGCCGTTCCTGCCGGTGCCGCGTGTCGAGCGAGACGGCGATCGGTTCGTCTTCGTCGAGGACGCGCCCACGTCGATCGGTCGCGTCCACGGGTTCCACGGCAACGTGGGGATCTTGGTGCGCGCGTACGTGTATCTGCTGCTGCACGGGCGCGACGGGCTCCGCGAGGTGAGCGACCGTGCCGTGTTGAACGCGAACTACCTCGCCGCCCTCGTCCGCGAGGCGTTCCCACTCGCGTTCCCCGACACGCCGCCGATGCACGAGTTCGTCTCGACGGCGGCTCCCTTGGAGCTCGCGACGGGGCTCCGGGCCATGGACGTCGCCAAGCGTGTGATCGACCTCGGCTTCCACCCCTCGACCGTCTACTTCCCGCTGGTCGTGGACGAAGCGATGATGGTGGAACCGACCGAGACTGAGTCAAAGGCCACGCTTGATGCGTTCGCGTCTGCGCTGCTCCAGGCGGCCAAGGAGGCCTCGAGCGACCCGGATCTGCTGCACGACGCGCCGGTCACGACCCCGGTCGGCAGGCTGGACGAAGCCAGGGCCGCGCGACATCTGATCCTTCACTGGTAACCCTGCGTTGCAGGCGTTTCCTCGATCTCTCCGCAGCTATCTAGTCATCTTTGACCACGGAACTCTCAAGCCTTCCGACCCCGGACCGATGAACCGGGGGAGCGGGCGGCAGATGGGGCCGCCCTTGCACCGGGGGTTGGAGAGATGCGACGGGGTCTCGTGCGGATCGTGGCTGTGGCCGCCCTGACGATCGGGCTGGCCGCGACGACAGTCGGCGCAGCGACGCCTGCGAGCGCGCAGCTCCGGCGGACGAAGATGCTGGCCTGGGTGAACCACTCGCGCGCCGAACACCATGTGCACCGGCTGCGCATGGTCCGGTCGGTGGTGGGGCTCGCCCACGATCACAACCTGGCCATGGCGAAGAAGGACCGTCTGTTCCACACGTCCGACCTGGGGTACAAGCTCCGCTACACGGACTGGCATTCGTGGGGCGAGAACGTCGGCGCGGGCGTGACGCCGTACGGCCTGTTCAAGGCGTACATGGCGAGCCCCGAGCACCGGGCCAACATGCTGAGCTCAGGGTTCCGCCGCGTGGGGATCTCCTTCGTCGAGCGGCGCGGGATCCTCTGGTCCACATTGATCTTCTACGGCTGAGCCGAAGCTCGGTCTGGCACGCATGAGGCCCGGGCCTTCGGCCCGGGCCTCATGCTTGGTTCCTGTTCGGTGTTACGCGTCGCGGCGGCGGCGTCCGATCATCAGGGCCATGGCGCCGAGCCCCAGGAGGAACAGGGTGATCAGTCCGAGCCGTGCGGCGTCCGACCCGGTGAAGGCGGTCGGCGGCGGCGGCTTCGGCTGGTTGTGGGCCGCCTCGACGATCGTGACACTCGCGTCGTCGTGGTCCTTGACGGTCTTGCCGAGGACGTCGGTCCCGGTCGCCGTGCCGACGTTGGTCACGAGCGGCGGGTTCGAGGGCAGGACGAAGTCCTTGGTAAGGGTCGCCGACTCACCGGGCGCGAGCTGATCGATGTCGCCGATGTGCCCGATGATGTCGTCGTCGACGCTGATGTTGTAGAGCGTCGTGTCGCCGGTGTTGGTGACGACGTAGGTGTAGGTGACCGTGTCGCCCGGGTTGCCCGACTGCGGGTTCACCGTCTTGACGATCTGGATGGCAGGGTGGATCAGGTCGACCGACCAGGAAGACTCGTCGGTCGTGCTCCGGCCATCGTCGGCCGTGCCCTGCACCGTCGCCGTGTTCGGCAGCGGGTCGGGGTCGGTGTCCGTCACGACGTGGGTGCACTCGTACTGCCACACCTCGCCCTGCTCAAGGGCGTTGTCGCCGTCGTCACCGGAGACGTACACAGGCGCGCCCTCGTTGCAGTTCGGGTCGGTCACCGTGACATTGAACAGCGTCTCCGGCGTCGTGAGCTGGACCGCGAAGTTGTAGGTGATGGTGTCACCCACGTGCGCGAAGTCCGGGCCCGTCTTCACGATCTGGATGCCCAGGTCGGGGCAGTTGACCGTGATCGAGTCGCTGGCCTGGCCGCCGTCACCGTTGGAGATCGTCACCGTGGCGGTGTTATCGATCGTGCCGCAGGTGGTGGCGTCAGTGTCCGACGTGATGTGCACCGTGTAGCTGTTGCCCCCGGCCATGTTGCCGAAGTCACACGTCAGGTGGCCATTGTCGATCTTGCAGAGCTGCTGACCGGTGCCACCGTCGATCGACCAGTCGAGACCGGGATTGGTCGGCAGCGGGTCGTCCAGCTGGACGTCCTTGGCCGTGCCCGGACCGGCGTTGGCGACCGTGATCAGGAAGCCAACCTGGTCGGCGGCGTCCACCGTGTTGTCGTCGGCCGTCTTGGTCACCGAGATCGACGGGCAGTTGACCGTGATGGTCACGTTGCCGGTCGACGGGTTGCCCGCGTTGGTCGTGGTGACGCTCGCGCTGTTCACGACCTTGCCGCACGTGGCGGCGGTGGTGGGCGAGGTGATGTGCACCGTCTTGGTGGTGCCGGGCGCCATGGTCCCGAAGGTGCAGGTCAGGACGCCCGAGGTGATCGAGCAGTCCGCCGCCCCGGTGCCGCCATCGATCGTCCAGCTGAGGCCGTCGTTCGTGGGAAGCGTGTCGGTCACCACCACGTTCGAGGCGGAGCCGGCACCGCTATTGGTGACGGTGATCGTGTAGCCGATCGTGTCGCCCGCGTTGACCACCGCGTCGTCGGCAACCTTCGAGATGTTCAGCGCCGCGCAGTTCACGGTGATCTGAACGATCCCGGTCGAGACCTGGTTGTCGTTCGAGGCGTCGGTCGTGCCGGTGTTGCTGATCGTGCCGCACGTCGCCGAGGTGGTCGGCGAGATGATGTGCACCGACGCAGTCGCGCCGGATGCCAGGTTGAACCCGGCGCCGCCGCAGGTGAGCTCACCCGCGGTGATGCCACAGGTCCAGCCGCCGGTCGTCGACTCGACGCTCCAGCTCAGGCCCGGGTTCGCGGGCAACGTGTCGTTCAGGACCACGTCGAACGCCTTGCCGGGTCCGTTGTTGGTCACGGTCAGCGTGTAGCCGACCTGGTCGCCGGCCGACACCGAGCCCTTGTCCGCGACCTTCGTGATCGTGAGGTCGGGGCACTGGACCGTGATCGTCGCGGTCGCCGAGTTGTCCGAGCCGAAGTTAGGGTCCTCGTTGTCCGCCGCGATGGTGGCGGTGTTGGTCAAGGCGCCACAGTCGGCCTGGTCGGTCGCGCCGACGATGTGCACCGACTCGCTGGCGCCCTCGGCCATGTCGCCGAAGGAGCAGTTCAGCACGCCCGACGCGATCGTGCAGTCGGGGTTGTCGGGAGACTCGTGCCACGTGACTCCGGTCGGCAACACGTCGTGCACGGTGACGTTGGTGGCCGTGCCGGGGCCGTTGTTGGTGGCGGTGATCGTGTAGCCGGCGTCTTGCCCCGCGCTGATGGTTGCGTTGTCGGCCACCTTCGTGACGGAGACGTTCGGCTTCTTCACGATCGCGCTGGGCTGGATGCTGCGGTCCTGGTTCTTGTTCCCGCTGCCATCCAGGTTCTGCGTCCGCATGTGCCACGGCGCTCCCGACACGGTGGCCGCGCCGTTGGGCGCGTTCGCGCCGGTGATCCAGTAGTCGGACTGCGCGATATGCGCGCCCCATGCGAACAGGGCTGCAGATCCGGTCGTTGTGAACGTGACCGTGATGTCGGCGCTGCTCTGGTTGCTGACCGGGCCCGAGTGGCTCGGCACGGTGAGGCTGTCGATCGTGCCGCCGTACATGGTCAGGTTGCGGCTGACCCCGGCGAACGCCTCGGCACCCGCAACGGTCTTACCGCCCTTGGTGGGCGGGCCGGGAGCGAACGGATCGCTCTTGAACGCAGCGGTGTTGGCCGACGGAAGGCTGGGGCACAGCGACGAAACGGCGCCGCCGCCCGATCCGCACAGGTTCGGGCTCTCGGTGTCGTCCCACGTCGCGAGGAAGTCGTATGCCTCGTGGCCACCGGCAGTGAAGTCGTAATTCAGGTGGATCGTGTGCTGGCCCGCGGAGAGCCCTTCGATCGCGAGCCGGAACGGCACGACGTCGCTCTCGTGATAGGCCGAGTTGTTCTGGTTCAGGTCGCCGTTCTGCCAGCCCTGGCCGGGCAGGTTCGCCCACTGGTCCAGGTCGACGTTGAGCGACGCCAAGGAGCCGGCGAGCACGGTTGAACTCGCGCTCCGGGCGGTGCCGCCGCCGCCCGTGTCGACCTGACCCATCGTCAGGCTCGGGGCGCCGGCGTTCGCCGGCAGCGCGGCCTGGCCGAAGCCGACCGCGAAGACCAGCAGCGAGCAGAACGCGGTGACGAGCGCGCGACGCCCGCTGCGCCCGCGAGTGATGCGATGCGATCTCATCTGATTACCCTCCAGGTCCAAGGTCCTCATCCTCCGAAGCCGTGTTCTTCGAGACGTTGGAGGGACGCCATGCGCCCGACCTCTGTCTCCCCACGTCAGAAGCTACGCCGGCACCTGGGGGACAACATCGGGCGAAGGGTGTGACCCGGCGCCCCTCCCTGGGTCGTAGACCGTTCGGACCTGGTAGCCGATGAGTGTGGCGGCGCAGTGCGTATCAGACAAACGTGCTGGTCATGCGGAGAGGCGGCTGCCGCGGCCTCGGGCGGCTAGTTGCCGGTTAGCTGCGTCGGCGTGCAGCGAGGAGCAACGACGCAACCCCGACGACAGCAAGGGCCACTGCGGCGAGGCCGGGGAGCGTGGCGTCGCCGCCGGTGAACGCCGTCCCGTCTCCGCTTCCGCTCGAGCCTCCGTTGTGCGCGGCCCGAGCGACGATCGTGACGCTCGCGTGATCGCTCGCGGTCACTCGATGCCCGCTCGGGTCGCGTCCGGTGACCGTCGCGGTGTTCGTCACCCAGACCTGCGAGGCCGACAGCGTACGCGGCATCGAGAAGGTGGCGGTGTGACCGGGCGCGAGCTGGGCGAGCGAGCCAACGTCGCCGAGGTGGTCGTCGGTGACGGTCACCTGGGTCAAGGTCGTGTTGCCGGTGTTCCGAACGACGTAGCGGTAATCGACGGTGTCGCCCACGGCTCCACTGACCCGGTTCGGCGTGACAGAGATCGAGAGCGTCGGCTTGAGCACCTTGGTCGTCGCACGCGCGCTTGCCTGCGCCGAACCAGATGCGGACGCGGCGTGCACCGTCGCCGTCGTCGAGAACCGGTCGGCGGCGCCGGCCCTGACGACGTGGGTGCAGTGATAGGTGCGGCTCGTACCGGGGGAGAGCATCCCGCCGTTGCCGTGGGGGGCGTTGTCGCATCCGGGATCGGTCACCGTGAGGTGGTCGAGCGCGATCGCGCCGGTGTTCGTCACGTGCATCGTGAGTGGAACCCTCGAGCCGACATGCGCGAAGGTCGGCGCGGTCTTCGTGATCTGGACCGACGGGGGACAGGTGACCGTTTCGGTGACGGAGCCTTCGTTGTTTCCCTGCGAAGCGACCGGCTCGTTCGAGGCCGACACGGACGCGGTGTTCGTCAGGGAACCACAGTGGACGTCGCCCGTCAGCTTGACGCCGAACGTCGCGGCGACGCTGGCACCGGCGGCGAGCGATCCGCGTGTGCATGTAACGGACCAGTGCTCCGGGTGCCCCGTGCCGACCGAGGCCACGACGGTGCACTGCCCGCCGGGGAAGGGGGGGACCAGGGTCGTGACGTGGACCCCCAGCGGCAGGTTGTCCTGCACCTCGATGTCCTGTGCGGTGGCGGAGCCGACGTTCTCGACGGTGATGGTGTAGGAGAACCCGCCGCCGACGCTCACCGGTCCGGAGGCATCGGAGGTCTTCGTGATCGTGACGTCGGGGGAGGTCGTCGCGGCAGCGGAGCCGACGAGCGTCCAGGACCATGCCGCCGCCACCGCGAGGACGACCGAGATCCGGGCGACGCGCCCACCGAGCCCGTTCCGATTCCTCACGTTCCCATCCATCCCTGGCGGGCCTCGCCGCCGTCCCGCCGTTCGCGCGAACCTACGTTCCCGACCCCGGCCTACGCCATCGGTCCAACGGATGCGCCCTTCGGCGTTCGGCCGCATCCGGCAGTTCCGGCGGCAACCATGGCAGCCGGGAGGGGGCGATTCAACGTCCCGCCCGTTCGGTGGATATGAGCGCCCGGAGGGGACGGTGGCGCCCGATATCGATCCTAGACAACGTTACATAACGTGCATTATGGGCGTTCGGTAGAGAGGAACCTGCGCTCATGGCGGGCTCAGCCTGTCTCGCGTGTATGGAACCGGAGATCCCAGCCCCACTGGGTGACCTTCCACAGCGCCTCGGCCACGATGGCCTTGGAGATCTTCGATTCGCCGTAGACGCGTTCCCGGAACGTGATCGGCGCCTCGCCGACGTCGTACCCGAGCCGATGCGCGCGCGAGACCAGCTCGATCTGGAACCCGTAGCCGTCCGAGACGAACGGATCGCGCAGCAGATCCTCCAGGAGTCCGCGCCGGTACACCCGGTATCCGCTCGTTGCGTCGTGGATGGGGAGCCCGAGCATGAACCCCGCGTAGGCGTTCCCACCTCTCGAGAGGGCGACGCGGGACCTGCTCCAGTCGGTGACCGAGCCGCCCGGGATATACCGGCTGCCCACCACGAGGTCGTGGTGCTGCGCAGCCTGGAGCAAGACGGGGAGCTCCGCAGGGTCGTGCGACAGATCGGAGTCCATCTCGATCGCCATGTCGTAGCCCTCCGCGATCGCCGTGTGGAACCCCTCCAGGTACGCGCTCGCGAGGCCCGACTTGGCCGGCCGCTCCAACAGCCGAACCCGCGGCTCGGAGGCGGCGATCCCCGCGACGAGCTCCCCCGTACCGTCCGGCGACGAGTCGTCCACAACCAGCACGTCGAGCCCATCGGTCGCGAGGACGCCGCGGATCGCCTGCTCGATCGTGCCGCGCTCGTCATACGTCGGGAGCACCGCCAAGCCACGGACCGGCGTGGGAAGCGGACCGGGCGAGGGCCTCGTCGTGCGACGACGGGGCGCGAACAGCAGACTCATCGCGACGATCACCAGACAGACGACGGGGAACCAATCCCCGTACCGGACGTAGAGGGTCCACGTGGTGGACGGGTTGACCTGGCCACGCAGGATACCGGGGACGAACAGCCGCGTGTCGCTCGTGACCTGCCCGTCGGTGTCGATGAACGCGCTGATCCCCGAGACCGCCGCGTCGACCACCCAGCGTCCGGTCTCGACGGCGCGCATCCTGCTCATCTCGAGGTGTTGGTCCGCCGCGGCCGTGAAGCCGTAGGACGCGTTGTTCACCGGGACGACGAGGAACTGCGCGCCTTCGCGCACCATGGTCCGCGGGATATCGGGGAACGCGTTCTCGAAGCAGATCGGGGTCCCGTAGCTCGGCAGCCCCGGCTGAGTGATGGTGTGGATGCTGCTCCCCGGTGTCCGGTCGACCGGGATCTGCTTGATCGCGCTGATCCAGGAGAGGTGTCGGCGCCACGGCACGTATTCGCCGAACGGCACCAGATGCACCTTGTCGTAGCGATCGACGAGTTGCCCGGATGCGTCGAACGCGAGCACGCTCGTGCGCTGCGTGCCGTCGGGGTCGTTCACGACCGCGCCGACCGTGGTCGGCACGCCCACCTGCGCGATGGCGCTCCGCACGGACGCTACCGTCGCCGGGTCGGCGAGCGCTCCCGGATCGAGCGCCCCCTCCCCCCAGACCGCCAGGTCAGGCGGCGTCTGGCCCGCGAGGGTCTGATACTCCTCGATGTTCCGTCGTGCCACGGTGATGTCCTCTTGTACGGGTGACGTGCCGGCAGGCACCCGGACGTCGACCTGGACCACTGCGATGGTCACGGGGTCGCCGGCGGCGGCCGGCAGGGGGATCAACGCCGGCGCGAAGATCGTGACGACGGCGGCGGCCACGAGGCCGATCCGAACCCCTCCCCTCCCCTGCCGGGCGATCCAGGCGGCTACCGCCGCGTTGGCGAACACGACGACGAAGGTCACGCCCCAGACCCCGGTCACCGATGCCAGCCGAAGGAGCGCCCGGTCGTCGACCTGCGAGGTACCGAGGTTGGCCCACGTGAATCCGCCGAGCGGCCACATGCCGCGCAGCCAGTCGATCGCGGTCCAGGCGGCGGCGATGCCGATCGCGCCCCAGACCGGGCGATCGCGCCGCACGATCAAGGTCGCGATCGCCCCGAACACCGCGATCGATGCGGCCGACAGCGTGACGAGCGCGGTCCACGCCAGCGCGCCGAACAGGAAGATCCAATACAGCGTCGCGCCGAACATCCCAACGCCGAAGCAGAAGCCGAGGAGCAGCCCGCGCGGGACCGTGCGTTCTCGTAGGAGCAGCAGAAGCGGCGCGACCCCAACGAACGCGATCGGCCACGCGCCGACGGGCGGGAACGCGAGGGAGGTGGCGAGGCCGGCGGCGAGCGCCGCGACGCACCCGAGGCCCAGCGACGGCCGCGGGTGCGGGGTCACATCAGGCGCAGTCGCGGCAGAGCATCTTCTTCTTGTCCGCGAGCTGGCTCCGGTGCTTCACCAAGAAGCAGTTCCGGCACATGAACTCGGTCTCCTGCATCGGAACGACCTTGGTGTCGATCGCCTCGGCGCGGTCGTCGCGGGCGAGATCGAGCGGGATGACCTCCTCGTCGTCCTCGACCGCCTCCTTGACGGTCTCGGAGGCCTCCTGCTTGGCGAGCAGGTCCTGGATGGACTCGACGTTCTCGAGACCCGGCTCGGGGGGGACCGTCGCGTCCTCGAGGTCCTCCGCCGTGGGCTCGGCGTCCTCCTCGTCGTCGCCGTCGCCTGCGAGCTCTTCTTCCTCTTCGGCGAGTTCTTCGATGTCGTCTGGCATGTGCGGGTCGTGCCCTCCGTCCGCGGGAGGGATGGGGTTGCCTCCCTGGCAGCTGCGCATCCTACAACGGGTCCGTGTGAACGGTGGGGAGGTCGCGCCACGTGCAGAAAAGGACCCAAGAGACGGCTCCCGTCCGCCGCGCCGGGGCGCCGCGATCGTGTGCTCGCCTCTTGGGTCCGGCGTCACCGCCGGGGCGGCGACGCACCCCGGACGCTACGCAACCGGGCGTCGGCCGGTCAAGCGCGAGTGCCCCGAAAGTGTGACAAAGGCCTCACGACAGCCAGACTTCGCGCCCGATCGAGACCGTGAGGATCGGACGGAGCCCGGCGACGTCGTCGACCGTCAGCGGGTCCTGGTCGTAGGCCGAGAGGTCGGCGTGCATGCCCGGTTCGAGCATCCCCTTCTTCTCTTCGTGGTGGGCCAGGCGCGCACTCCCGGTCGTGTGGATCCGGATCGCCGCGGCGCGGTCCAGGCGCTGCGTCGGATCGTGATGGGTCTCCATCGCCCGGATCGTCGCCCATGGGTCGACCGAGACGACGGGCGCATCGGACCCGACCCCCACCTCCAAGCCCCGCTCCAAGATCGTGCGGATGGGGTTCATCGCCCACGCGCGGTCGGGACCCACGCGGCGCTCGTACAGCCCGCCCGCAAAGCCCCAAGCCGCATCGAACGCCGGCTGCATCGAGATGCCGAGCCCGAGCATCGCTGCGCGTTCGATCTGTGCGAGGGTCGGCATCTCGAAATGCTCGATCCGATGTCGACGCGCACGGAAGTGTCGCCGCTCGCGCGAGTCGAGCCGGCGGTAGATCCGCTCCCACGCGCCGAGGACCTGCTCGATCGCTCGGTCCCCGATCGCGTGCATGCCCACCTGCAGACCGGCGGCGTGTCCGTCGCGGAAGAATCCCTCGAGGATCTCCTCGTCGAAGACCAGCTCGCCGCGGCCGTGTCCATCGGTGTAGGGATCGCTGATCGCGGCGGTGCGCGCACCGAGGGAACCGTCCGTCGCCAGATCGCCGCCGATCCCTCGGATGTCCAGCTCGACGGCCTTCGGCACGTCCATCATCCCGAGGACGACCTCGACCGAGACCGGGAGGTCGAGCCGGTGGGTCAAGAGGGTCTCGAGATCCAACGGGCCGAACTCCAGCGGGAGCGCCATCTCGTGCACCGTGGTGACCCCGTGGCTCGCCGCGCGGGCTGCGCCCGAGAGCTGCAGAGCCTCGATCGCGTGCTCGCTTCGCGCCGTGGCCGTCCATCGGCCGATCAGCCGGTTCGCGGTCCCGGTGACGACGCCGGTTGGACCCCCGTTCCCGTCGCGCTCCACGCCGGGGGTGTCGAGCGCGTCGGCGAGGCTCAGTGCCGCCGTGTTGAGCAGGGCTACGTGGCCGTCGGTCCGGCGGATCACGAGCGGCGCGCCGCTCACCTCGTCGAGCTGCTGCAGTGTCGGCAAGGTCGGATCGGTCCAGCGCGTTTCGTCGTAGCCCTGGAGCGCCACCACGTCGTCGGTGGCTCCGTGCGCCCGATCGCGGGCGATCGACAGGAGCTCGTCCACCGACCGGGCGGCCGCGACGTCCTCGTTCTCCGCCGACAGGCCGAGGCTCGTCAGATGGACGTGGGAGTCGACGAAGCCGGGCACGATCGTCGCACCCGGCAGATCGATCAACCGGTCGGCCTGGGGTGGCTCGCCGACGCCAACACGCTCCACATGGCGGCCGTCGACCAGAACCCAGTCGCCGGTCGGCGGATGGCCGAACGTATGCACGCGCGCCGCTCGGTAAAGGGATCTCACGACCCGCGCATGATGCCATGGCCGGTCCACGCTGCGGGTGATCCTTGCGCATCGAACGTACCCGTCGTGCGCTTGCCCTCGTGCTCGCGCATCCCGAGCTCGATGAGCGCGTCTCTCCAGGCTCGTGCGGCCCGGGCGACAGCGCGCCTGTCTCCGGCGAACACCACGTCGTCGACCCACCGGATCGGCTCGCAGCCGGCCACGCGAGCTCGATGGTCAGCCAGGGAAAGTACCGCGTCCGCCAGGGTCGCCGATGCCGGCGGGCCGATAGGGATCCCGAGCCCGCCCGCATCGCGGTACCCACGGATGGCGTGGAGCAGCGGCGCCGGGTCGCCAACCGCCTGAGCGGCCGCGGCGCGGATCGCCCGTTCTCCGATCGATGGGAAGCAGTCCGCGACGTCGGAGACCAGCACGCTGGAGGCCTCGATCGCGCGAGCGCGGAGCGCGGCGCGCCACCGACGCCGCTCGACCGTCAGAGGGATCGCTCGCCCGGGTGCCGGCGAGCCGAACACCGATGGCCCAGGGTGCGTGTTGGGCAACGCGAGCGCGACGGCACGTTCGTATCGTCGCCGTTCGTACGGTTCGAGTCGCGTCAACACGCGTCGCTTGCCTGCGGGGGACGTCCACCCTTCGAGCTGCATCGCACCGACCCCTCTGTGTGCGCCGCGAGGGAGGTGCGGGCGAGGAAGGGCAGCAGACCACATCAGGCCCCCTCGAACCATCCCCGGACCGGGGGAACCGCAGCTCCCCCGCTAGGATGGGCCGGTGCTCGACGAGCGTGACCTCGAGATCGTCACCGCGCTGCGCGAGGACGCGCGCGCGACGTATGCGGACATCGCCGCGCGGGTCGGGTTGTCGGCCTCCTCGGTCCATGAGCGGGTGCGCAAGCTCGAAGCCGGCGGCGTGATCACGGCCTACCGCGCCGTGGTCGAGCCGGAGGCGCTCGGTCTGTTCGTCACCGCGTTGATCGCGGTCACGCCGCTGGACCCGCAGCAGCCTGACGATCTCCCAGAACGCCTGGCCGACCTCCCCGAGGTCGAGGACTGTCTGAGCGTCGCCGGCGAGGCCAACTACATCCTGAAGGTCCGCACCCGCAGCACGAACCACCTCGAGGAGCTGATCCGGCGGCTCCGCGAGAAAGCGGGCGTGAGCACCCGTACGACGATCGCGTTGTCGATCCCCTTCGAAGGCCGGCCGGTCAGCTTGTGACGGGCCAACGCGTCCGATGCCATATCCTGCCCGGATGCGGCTCTACGACTCACTGACGCGCACCCTCCAAGAGGTAGACCCGATCGAACCGGGTCACGTGAAGATGTATGCCTGCGGCCCGACCGTCTATCGGTACGCGCATCTCGGGAACCTCCGGAGCTTCATGCTCTACGACCTGATCCGCCGCGCGCTCGAGCTCGAGGGCTTCACGGTCACAGAGGTGATGAACATCACCGACGTTGGCCACATGACCGACGAATCTTCCGCCGAAGCCGTCGACAAGATGCAGCTCGCGACCGAGGACGAGGGCCTCACGCCCGAGCAGATCGCGCAGAAGTACACCGATGCGGTGTTCGACGATGCGAGAGCGCTCGGCATCCGGCCGGCCGATCTCTACCCGAAGGCCACCGAGCACATCCAAGAGATGATCGATCTCACCCAGACGCTAGTCGACAAGGGGCATAGCTACGTCGTCGACAACGGCTCGGTCTACTACGACGTGACCAGCTTCGAGGGCTACGGCAAACTCTCGGGCAACACGCTCGACAAGCTCCGGGAGGGGCACCGTGACCTCGAGACCGATCCGCGGAAGCGCCACCCTGCCGACTTCGCGCTGTGGAAGGCTGCCGGACCGGGTCGCTTGATGCGCTGGCAGAGCCCGTGGGGCGAAGGGTTCCCCGGATGGCACATCGAATGCTCGGCGATGTCGATGAAGTATCTGGGCGATCGGTTCGACATCCACACCGGTGGCACCGACCTGCGGTTCCCGCACCACGAGGACGAGATCGCGCAGTCCGAGGGGGCCGTCGACCACCAAGTGGTGTCGATCTGGGTGCACGCCGGGCATCTGCGCCAATCCGGACAGAAGATCGCGAAGTCGACCGGCAACGTCGTGCTGGTCCAAGATCTGCGTGACCGTGACTTCGACCCGTTGTCCTTCCGGTGGCTGTGCTTCCAGACGCAATACCGGTCCGAGATGGATTTCACATGGGATGCGATGGCCGCCGCCGACCAGCGGGTGAAGCAGCTGCGCCGGCATATGGCGGGATGGGCACCCGCGTCGACCGAACTCGGAGACGCAGCGAAGGCCTACGACGCGCGCGTGCGCGAGGCGCTCGCCAACGACCTCCACATGCCGGGTGTCGTCGCGATCGTGAACGAGCTCGATCGCGACCCGAACGTGCCCGACGGCGAGAAGTACGCCCTGTTGGTTGAGTGGGACCACGTGCTCGGGCTCGACCTCGAACGCGAGGCGACGAGCGGCTGGGAACCCACCTCCGAGATGCTCGCGCTGATGGCCGAGCGAGATGAGGCACGGGGAGCGAAGGATTTCGCCAAAGCCGACGCCATCCGCGAGAAGCTCGAGGCGATGGGGCTCGAAGTCATGGACACTCCCGACGGGACGCGGGTGCGTCCCCGGGACTGATCAGTCCACGACGACGAGTTCGCGCGGCGTGGTGTTGAGCGACTCCACGCCGTCGGCGGTGACGGCGACGATGTCCTCGATCCGAACGCCGAGCTCTCCATCGAGGTAGATCCCCGGCTCGACGCTGAACGTCATGCCGGGCTCGAGGATCGTCCGGTCGCCCGTGGTCGCGTACGGCGGCTCGTGCACCTCGAGGCCGATCCCGTGCCCCGTTCGATGGATGAACCGTTCGCCGAAGCCTGCGGCCTCGATCACCGTGCGCGCTGCTCGGTCGATCGACTCGATCTCAACCCCTGGCCGAACCGCCTCGGTAGCGACCCGCTGTGCCTCCGCCACTACCCCGTGTACAGCCCGCAGGCGCTCCCCTGGTTCCCCGAGAACGACCGTTCGCGTCGTGTCGCTGAAGTAGCCATCGATGCTTCCGCCGAAGTCGATCACGACGCCGTCGCCGTCGCCGATCACCCGATCGGTCGGGTCATGATGTGGGGAGGCGGCGTTCGGCCCCGACGCGACGATCATGAAGTCGGCGGTGTCGTGCCCGCTCGATACGAGCAGATCGCCCAGCGTGGCCGCGACCGCCCGCTCGGTGCGACCGGCGAGCGGCTCGGTCAACAGTTCGCCGAGCGCGGCGTCGGCGGCGGCGGCGGCCCTGCGGAGCGCATCGAGCTCGGCCTCGTCCTTCCGGGCGCGCATCGCGCCTAGGATCGGCGTCGCCGACGCCCACACGGCCCCGGGAAGCGCTCGCTGGAGCGCCAGGACGTGCGAGCCCCAGATCCGGTCGCCCACGAACACCGTGCCACCGCCTTGCACGCGCGATGCGATCAGTGCATACGGATCCGCGTCGTCCCGCCAGGGCACGAGGTCGGGGGCGTCGCCCGCCGGAGCTGCCGCTGCGAGCGGAAGTTCGAGCTCCGGCACGATCAAGGCCACGTCGCCGGCCGCATCGATCACGAGCACGGTCGGCCGCTCCAGGGGCATCGGCCCGTAGCCGATCAGGTAGCGCAGGTCCGGCGACGGCGCGACGAGCAACGCGCTTCCCCCGGCGTCGGCCAGCCTCGACGCCGCCTCTCGAAGCCGCGCTCGATGGTCGGCCCGCATGGTCAGACCTTCAAC
>DASYOY010000192.1:0-25566 GCA_036007245.1 Actinomycetota bacterium
AACGCTTCGGATGGGGTGGCGCCGTTGCTCATGGGTGCTCCGGCATCGTGACCTGCCCATCCTCTCGCGCCGCCTGCGCCGAGCCAACCCGTACCCAGGAACGCTGCCTCGCATACACACGGGCGTCGCGAAGGCCGGGTAGCCTCATCGCGTGCCGCTGCCGCTCGAGGATTACGCGCTGATCGGCGACACCCACACGGCCGCATTGGTCGGCCGTGATGGGTCGATCGACTGGCTCTGCTTGCCGCGGTTCGACTCCGGGGCGTGCTTCGCGGCCTTGCTCGGCGACCCGTCGCACGGACGATGGGTGATCGCGCCCACGGAACAGTTCCGGACACGGCGCCGGTACCGGCCCGACACGCTGGTGCTCGACACCGAACACGAGACCCCGAGCGGCGCCGTTCGTGTGACCGATTTCATGACCCCGCGCCGCGCACAGGCGCGGGTGGTGCGGATCATCGAGGGCCTGCGCGGCGTGGTGCCGATGCGGAGCGAACTGCTGCTCCGCTTCGATTACGGCCTCGCGATCCCATGGCTCCGCGAGGTGCCGCAGGGAGTGCGCGCGGTCGCGGGTCCCGACGCCGTGCACCTGCGCACCGAGGCGCCGATCGACGTCACGACCGGGACGATGGCCTCGGATCTGACGATCCGCGCCGGCCAGCGTGTGTCGTTCGTGCTGACGTGGCACCGGTCCTACGAGCCGGTGCCGGCGAAGATCGATCCGCAGGACGCCCTGCGCAACACCGTCCGGTACTGGTCACGGTGGTCGTCGCGCTGCGAGTACCGAGGGGAGTGGCGCGACGCGGTGATGCGGTCGCTGATCACACTGAAGGCGCTCACCCACCGGCCGACCGGCGGCATCGTCGCCGCGCCGACGACCTCGCTCCCGGAGGACATCGGCGGCGCACGGAACTGGGACTACCGGTTCTGCTGGCTCCGTGACGCGACGTTCACCCTCTACAGCTTGCTGATGGCCGGATACGACGACGAAGCCGAGGCGTGGCGCGAGTGGCTGCTCCGCGCAGTCGCAGGCGACCCGCGCGACCTCCGGATCATGTACGGGATCCGCGGCGAACGCCGGATCCCCGAGGTCCCGGTCGAATGGCTCCCCGGCTACGAGGAGTCGTTGCCGGTGCGGATCGGGAACGACGCGTCGCGTCAGTTCCAGCTCGACGTGTACGGCGAGATCCTCGACCTGCTGCACCAGGCCTCACGCGAAGGCCTGCCCCACGAGTCCGCCGCGTGGGAGATGGAGCTTCGGATCATGGACGTGCTCGAGTCGAACTGGCGCGAGCCCGACGAGGGCATCTGGGAGGTGCGCGGCGGACGGCAGCAGTTCGTCCATTCGAAGGTGATGGCATGGGTCGGCGTCGACCGCGCCGTGCGCTCGGTCGAGCTGTTCGGGTTCGACGGACCGATCGACCGGTGGCGCGCGCTCCGCGACGAGATCCACGCCGAGATCTGCAGCGAGGGGTTCGACGATGCGCTCGGCGCGTTCACCCAGGTGTACGGGTCGGGCACGCTCGACGCGTCGCTGTTGATGATGCCGTTGGTCGGGTTCCTGCCCGCCAACGACGACCGTGTGGTCGGCACCGTGAAGGCGATCCAGGAGCGGTTGATCGTGGACGGGTTCGTGCGCCGCTACGACACGTCGACCCACATCGACGGGTTGCCGGGAAGCGAGGGCGCGTTCATCCCATGCACGTGCTGGCTCGCCGACTGCCTCGCGCTGCAAGGGCGTGAGGACGAGGCGCGCGAGTTGTTCGAGCTCGTGCTCGACGTCCGGAACGACGTCGGACTGTTGTCGGAGGAATACGACCCGGTGCGCCGGCGGATGGTCGGCAACTTCCCGCAAGCGTTCTCGCACGTGTCGGTGATCGGCACCGCGCGGAACCTGTCGCGCGGCGAGGTCGGGCCCGCGGATCGCCGGCGCCGTCCGATCGGGGCCGGCTTGCGCGCGCGGACCGGGCGCGGGCGCGGATGAGCCTGGCCGCGATCTCGGCGCATCTGGCCGAGGCCGCGATCTTGCTGGACTTCGACGGCACGCTCGCGCCGATCGTCGATGACCCGGCGACGGCGCGGCCGCTTCCCGACGCAGCGCCGGTCCTCGCAGATCTGTGTCAACGCGCCTGCGCGGTCGCGGTGATCAGCGGCCGTCCCGAAGCGTTCGTCCGCGACGTGCTCGATGTGCCGCAGCTCGAGGTGGTCGGGCTCTACGGGTTGTCCGCTATGCCGCCGCTCAGCGACGACGTGCGCGCCTCGCTCCAGAGCATCGTCGAAACCGAGCCGGGCGCCGAACTGGAAGACAAGGGCGTGAGCATCGCCGTGCACACCCGTCGCACGGCCGATCCGGAGGCCGCCTTGGCGCGTGTCGGCGGATCGGTGCGCAAGCTCGCGGCCGCGCACGGCCTGACGGCGTTCGAGGGGAAGCTCGTGATCGAGGTGTCCCATCCAGGAGCTCGCAAAGGCGCTGCGGTGCAGCAACTCTTGGAGCGCCTGCATCCGCAGGCGGCGCTCTACGCCGGCGATGATCTCCAAGACCTTGAGGCGTTCGACGCGCTGGCGCGGTCGGGGATCGCGATATGCCGCGTCGCGGTGGCCGGGTCAGGGACGCCCGAGCGCCTCGTCGAGGTCGCCGATGTTGAAGTGGACGGCCCCCTCGGGCTCCTCGAGCTCCTCCGCACGATGTGACTCGATCCCGCGCAGCACATCGAGGTCGCGCAGCTGCGCCGTCAGCCACCGCACCGGATTGCGCGCCAGCACCGCCCGCGTGAGCCCCCGGGCGCGGCGCACCCGTTCCTCCCGCGGCATCTCGAGTCCGGCGGCGATCGCTTCGGCCGTCTCGGCGACGTCGAACGGGTTGACGGCGAGCGCGTGGCGGCCAAGCCGCGCGAACGCGCCGGCGTTCTGCGACAGCACCAGCGATCCTTGCTGCCGGTTGACGAGCGGCCCCTCCATCGCGACGAGGTTCATCCCGTCGAAGATCGGGTTCACGAGCAGCGTGTCGTAGATCCCGTAGGCCGCGACCGCGCGCGCATAGCTCTCGTCGGTGCGCATCTCGATCGGCTGCCATCCGGCCCCGCCGAACTTCGCGTTGATCATGTCGACCATCTCGCGCACGCGCTCCGCGTAGATCTGATACTCGGGGATCTCGGTGCGCGACGTCGGCAGCAGCGAGAGGAACCGCACCTTGCCGTGCCAGTCGGGACGGTCGTGCAGGAACGTCTCGAACGCCTGGAACCCGCGGACGATGTTCTTCGAGAGCTCGAGCCGGTCGACGCGCACGAGCAGCGACGCGTCCTCCTTCCACGCGAGGAGGTCCTTGCGGATGTCCTTGACCTCTTTGCTGCGCGAGGTCGCGCGCAACGGCTCGGGATCCAGCGACACCGGGTAGGTACGCACGAGCACCGTGCGCCCATCGATCTCGACCCGTCGCCGGCGCACATCGACGTGCGCGTCGTGCAACGCGTCGCGCGCACACAGCAGGAAGTTCTCGGCCCATCGCTCGGCCTGGAAGCCGAGCACGTCGGCGCCGAGCATGCCGCGGAGCAGCTCGTCGCGCATCGGGTGCGGCATCACGCCGAGGAACGACTGTCCGGCGAACGGCGTGTGGGTGAAGTGCGCGATCCGCGCGTTGGGTTGTAGCTGGCGGAGGAACGCCGGGACGAGCGACAGGTGGTAGTCCTGGGCGAGGTAGACCGGGTCACGGTCGCCGTGCGCATCGAGCGAGCCGGCGACCATCCGGTTGACCTCGCGATAGTCATCCCAGATCTCCCGCGTCTCGGCATCCCACGACGGGAGGTACGACAGATCGAACAGGTGATGGTGGAGCTGCCAGAGGACGCGGTTCGAGATGCCGTTGTAGTAGCCGGCGAAGCGTTCGGGCGGGACGTCGACGAACCCGGCGTGCCCCGCGGGCTCGACCTCGGTCGTGGCGCCGGTCGCCGCGATCTCGCGGTCGCCGTCGGTCATCGCACAAGCGAGCCACGTGGCGTCCGACTCGAACAGGACGCCCGCGATCGCGGTGACGAGGCCGCCGGATCCGCGTTCGACGACGAGCGCTCCGTCGGCGTCGCGACCGAACGAAACCGGTCCTCGGTTGGACGCTACGACGAGCGGGGACTCGAACGCCGCTGCCTGTTGTTGCGGCATAGCGGTACCCATAGTAGTCAACGGTCGCTGGAAGGGGTTCCCTCGGGGCGCGCCCGTCGTCGTGCGTGGGTGATCGTCGTTCGGATGGGGAACAGAGAGCCGGAGCGCTCAGTCGCCGTCGACCGCGTCGTCGATGCCTTCCTTCAGCTTGGAACCGGCGTCCTTGATGTGGCCCGCGGCCTTGCGTGCGTCACCCTTGACCTGGTCCGCGCGGCCTTCGCGCTCGAGGTCCTCGTTGTCCGTGACCTTGCCGGCCGCTTCCTTGGCCTTGCCCTTGGTCCGCTCGAGGCTGCCCTTCGTCTTGTCCTCTGTGCTGTTGCTCATGGTGGTCCCTCCTCACCCTTCGGTCGATGCGATGGGTTGTTCCCGAAGAAGAACGGTTCAAACGGCCGGCGTTCAGGTGACGGCGTCGCGCAGGGTGGCCAGCGTCTGGCTGAGGATGCGCGATACGTGCATCTGCGAGATCCCGATCTCGGCGGCGATCTCGGATTGCGTGCGGTTCTCGAAGAACCGCAGGTAGAGGATCCGCCGCTCGCGCGCCGGCAGCTCACGGATCGCCGGCGCCACGTCGGCCCAGCCGGTCGCGAGCTCGAAGCGCTCGTCGATCTCGCCGAGCGTTTCCGACGGCGCCTGCGAGTCATCGTCTGCCTTGCCGTCGAGCGAAGACGCGGTGAACGCCTGCGCGGCGTCGACCGCCTCGATCACATCGGACTCGGACTCGCCGATCGCCTCGGCGATCTCCGCGAACGACGGCGAGCGGCCGAGCGTCTGCGCAAGGTCGGGGAGCGCCTTGTTCACGACGAGCGCGATCTCCTGCAGCCGTCTCGGCACGCGCACCGACCACGCCTTGTCGCGGAGGTGTCGCTTCAGCTCGCCCACGATCGTGGCCGCGGCGAACGTGGAGAACTGCACGCCGCGTTCCGGGTCGAATCGGTCGGTCGCGTGCAGCAGTCCGATCTCGGCGACCTGCACGAGGTCCTCGAGCGCCTCGCCGCGTCCGGCGTAGCGGCGCGCCAGGTACAGCACGAGCGGATGGCACTCGCGGGCGATCACGTCCTTGAGCTCGGCGTCGGGCAGCCGGTCGGTGAACGCTACTGCGATCCGCTCATCGCGCTCGCGTCGGTTGGTCGCGGTGTCGGTCTCGGCGGTCATGGCGCCACGAACCCGAACCGCAGCCCGATGCACGGCCCGTCGTCGGTCATGGACTCGGTCGCGCCGTCGGCGAGGGTGTCGATGACGATCCACGAGAACGCATCGATGTTCGGCCCGATGGGCCAGCGCCCGATCTCCGCGGCCGGCAACGTGAGGTCGACGCGCACGCCGCCCTCTTCGACCGCGATCACCTCGCGGATCGTGCCCATGGCGCCGGCCGCCTGGATCAGGCGACCGGCTGCCTCCGACACGGCCAGACGAAGATCGTCGACGCGGTCGAAGCCCATCGGCGTGCGTCCCGCCACGACGCCGGCGACCGACCGCAAGACATCGATCGCGTTGGGACTCGCGGGAACGGTCACCGACACGGGGCCGAAGGTCGGTGTACCCATCACTCCTATACTAGCCACGACGCGCTCCGGCCCCGGACGACGATCCGTCTGCGGCGCGCGAGATCGGACACCGCGCATGGCGACGATGACGATGACCCCGACCACCTATGAGGCGTGGGGTGTGCTCGCCGTCGAGGGTGAGCTCGACCTGTCGACGAGTCCTGAGCTCCGTGAGGCGCTCGTCACGCTCGGCAGCGAGCACGCGCGCATCGCCATCGATCTGCGCGCCGTCACGTTCATGGATTCGACCGCGCTCGGGGTGATCGTGGCCGCGATGAAGCACGCCCGCGAGCGCGGGGGTGAGCTCGCCTTGGTCGGCCCGAACGGCTCGCCGCGCAAGGTCCTGTCGATCACGGCCCTCGATCAGATCGTGCCGATCGTCGAGGACCCGGCGGGTCTGGCCGGAGTCGCCTGAGTGGTCCCGGCCGAGGGGGGCCCCTACGCGCTCTCGGTGCCTGCAGACGCTTCCGGACTGTCGACGGTTCGGGTGTTCCTCCGCGCGATCGCGCGATCCTTCGAAGCATCGCCGGAACGCAGCGACGATCTCGAGCTCGTCGTGTCGGAGGTATGCGGTGCCCTTGTCGAGGGCGGGAGCACGACGCTCGAGATCGAGGTCCGGCCGGACGGCGACGCCTTCGGCGTTGACGTGCGCGCAGACGCCGCCCCGTCCTCGCCGGAGGACAACGTCATCCGCGGCGACCTGCTCGGAACGCTCGTGCCCGACCTGACCTGGCTCGACCATGGCGCGCGGTTCACCGTGTCCGTCGTGTCCGGCGACGACGCCGCTCAGGCGCGATAGATCGTCACCGACCCCGGCGGGACGAGCTCGGCGAGCGCGACCTCGACCACGTACGCGGGTGCGCGAAGGATCAGCCGGCGCCCGCGGGCACGCAAGCGCTCGGCGGTTGCCGCCAGTGCCCGAACCCCGGATCCGTCCATGAACTCGACATCCCGAAGATCGATCTCGAGGTTCGGTGCGCCGCCGGCGATCCCCGCGTCGAGCGCGCGTTCGAACCACCCGTCGTCGGAGGACCGCACCGTGCCTACAGGATGGATCCGCGAGGGGTTGGCGGCAGGGGGAGCGGTGACCATGGCGGCCCGGTCGTACCCCGGTCGCTCCGGGCTAACCGCGTTTCCGTGTCTTCGCGCGGGGTAGATGGCGAACATGGCACACACGATCAGGAGCACGATCCCGCAGCCGGGCCCCGCGCCCGACCCAGAGCCTGGTCCGCAACCCGAGCCGGGTTCGCCGCCGCCCGGGCCGGGACCGATCCCCGTTCCACCTCCCCTGTAGGCGTCGGCCCATCGATCCGGAGCGGAGGACGGGGGCCTTCTTCAGGCGTCGGGAACTTCCGTGCTGTCGGGAGGGTCGTCGTGGAGGATATGAAGGAAGTCTTCGGACGACCGCTCGGGTTCTCGCCGGCGCTGCGCGCGACGGCGGAGTGCTCGCGCACGACGTGCGTGGATGTGCAGCTGACGCCGTCCCCTAGATCGACCCAGAGTGGCCGTTAGGCGGCGCGGCGCCGAGCACGATCTCCGGCGAGTAAGGAGAGCACCGCCGTTTCGACCGTCTGTCGCGCGGCCTCTCCCCAGCGTCCAGGCGCGACGTCGTCGGGCAACGTCGTGAGGTCGTCCGCGATCGTCGATCCATCGCGGAACCGGTCGATCACCCTGGGGTCGATGTAGGAGTTCCGGCAGACGGCCGGCGTGTTGCCGAGCACCGCCGATACCCCGCGCACGACAGCCGAGATGTCGCGGTCGAGGGCTCGCGTCGACGTCGTGTGGTCGTGTTCGATCCCCGCGAGCCCGACCGCCGCCAGCACGGTGGCATGCCAGGTACGGAAGTCCTTGGCGCTCGACTCGACGCCGACGCCTTCGCGGATGTACGCATTCACGTCGACCGCATGGATCGGGACGAACCGGCTGTCGTGTTCGAAGACGAACAGACGCGGCCCGCCGCCGTCGCGGCGGTGCAGCGCGCGGATCACACGGATCGCGTCGGGGTCGCGGACATCGTGGGTGCGCTCGGCGCCGCCCTTGCCCCGGTAGTGAAACACCGCACGCGTTCGCCCGACCGTTACGTGGTCGCGCCGGATCGTGGTCAAGCCGAACGAGCCGTTCTCCCGCGCGTACGCGTCCGACCCGATGCGGAACGTGGTCGCGTCCAACAGCCGCACGGCGCACGCGAGCACGCGCTCGCGCGGGATCCCGCGGCCTGCGATGTCGTGGGAAACGGAGGCACGGAGGTCCGGAAGGCCGTGCGCGAAGGCTTCGATCCGGTGGAACTTCGCGGCCGAGCGCCGCTCGCTCCACCGGTCGTGATAGCGGTACTGCGTGCGGCCCGCGGCGTCGGTTCCGGTCGCCTGGATGTGTCCGTCGGGATCAGGGCAGATCCACACGTCGGTCCACGCGGGCGGGATCGCGAGCGCCTCGATACGGGCGCGGGTTTCTTCGTCGACGGGCCGGCCACGCGTGTCCGTGTAGCTGAAGCCGCGGCCTTGCACGCGGCGTTGGATGCCGGGGCCATGGAGCCGGCTGCGATGCAGCCGGCTCATCGGTGCGGCTCGGATGCACGTGGGACGACAGGGCCCGGCGGCTTCGCCGCCGGGCCCCACCACCACCGCTCGTCAGGTGCGGGTGTAGTGCGCATCATCCTCATCGACGGTGCGCGTGGGGACCGAGGTCTCGCCGTCGACGCGCACGATGCGGTCCGCATCGCGCGTCAGGGCGCCACCGATCGCTCCGCCGATCCCGGCGGCGATGAACCCGCCGAGGATCGTCCAGAACGTGCCCCACAGGGCGTTGAAGACCGTCTGATCGGTCGTCGTCGTGGTGGTCTGCACGTCACGTGTCAGCTGTCCGAGGCTGAACACGTTCAGGATCGCCGGGACCCCGACCGACAGCGTGACGAGCAGGAGCAGCGCCCAGATCGTCGCGCCGTGCAGGAACCCGGTGCCCGCGCCGCGGACGCCCGACAGGTACCCGGCGAGCAGGCCGGCCAGGAACAGGCAGACCACCGCCGAGATCCCGATGAACCACTCGATGTTGCGGGCGATCATGTCGACGCTCGACGCACGCGCCAGCGCGAGCCACAGGCTCGTCAGCAGCGCGAGCGTTGCGAGCCCGAGCAGCGTGCCTGCGAACACGGCGCTCCACCGGATCAGCGACCGGCCGGCGCCCTCGTCGTTCTCGATCGACGTCGTGGAGGCGTGTCGTGCCACCGTCATGGTCCGACCCACCCCTCGTGCTCCGTCACACGCTCTTCGCCGTGGGGCGTCGCCGTGATCTGCTCACGTTCCGTGGTGGACCGACGGCTTCCCATCACGACCAGGACCAGCCCGACCACGATCGCCACGATGCCGACGAGCAGCAAGATGCCGCCCGCGGTCACGACGTCGAAGCCTGTGGGCTGGGCCTCGATCGCATAGCGCATCACGGCGCCCACGACCGCCAGCACGACACCGAGTCCGATCAATCCAGAACCCGTGCCTCTACCCATGGTCCGTTCCTCCTTCCGCGACCAGCCCATCGCCGGCCGCGCCGATGCGCGGGTGGTATCCGCGCTCCGGTTGGATTGCCCCCGGTTCCGAACCTCAAACACAGCCCTTCGGCCACATCTGTTCTGGCCGTTCGGCCGGGCCGTCGTTTCGGACACGGGCGCGACGGGTAGCGCTCCATCCGGTCGGCGACCGCCGGCCGACGACCGTTCGACCCGAGGGGGAGAGCAACGATGGACCTCATGGACCGAGCAAACGACCGCCGACGGATGTACGCGCGGGATCGGATCGAGCACAAGCTCGACGACGCGCTTCGCGACAACGTGCGGCTGGAGCAAGCGAACGAACTGTTGAAGCAGGAGCTGGATCGCGACGACCGAGAGCGCGATCACATGTGGAGCGCGATGGAGACCGGCATGCACGGTCGTCGTCGTTCCGGGTGGTTCCGACGGACCCTGGTCCTCGGCGCCAGCGTCGGCACGGCCTACGTCATCGGCGCCAAGGCCGGCCGAGGCAGGTACGAGGAGATCGTCTCGTGGTTCGACCGCATGCGTGGCCGCGCCAGCATGATGCAGGATGACATGCAGCGCACGGTGTCGGAGAAGGCGAGCGACATGACCGATCAGCTCGCCGGCAAGATCCAGCAAGGCGCGTCGAAGACCAGTGACGCGATCGAGCGCGGCGCATCCAAGACGAGCGACAAGGTCGAGGAGACGGGGGCGAAGGCGGCCGAGTCGGTGCGCTCAACGCCGGGCTCGTCGATGCCCACCTCGTCCTCGAGTTCGAGCGCGTCCAAGGGGTAGCCGTGAGCGCCCTGCCGGGGTTGGGCGAACACGCACCGTCGCGCTTCGGCGCGTTCACCGTCTGGCAGCTGCGTTCCGTCGACGGTGGGTCGGCGGGGCTGGAGTTCGCGCGCGCCGCGATCGACCCGTCACGCACGGTGCTCGTCCACGCGGCGCCGACGCGGCTCGACGTGGAGGTGCTCGCGAACGGCGAGCACCTGATCGCGATCGGTCGCGACCTACGCCCCGGTGAGGACGACGGCGACACGCCGATGACACGGCTCGTGATCGACGGCACGCGCGTGCGGCGGAGCCAGGTCTGGCCTGGTGAGGCCGATCTGGGCAGCGTCGTCCTGCTTCCCGGCGGCGAGGCCGGTGTCCTGCGCAGTTGGGCGACGGACAACGAGCAGGCGAGCTGGACCTGGTCGTTGGAACTTCGAGGGCGGGCGCCCTAAGCGGTGCCCGGGACGGAGGCGGGGATGGGGGCGATGCACGCTGCGGTACACGACCTGGAACAAGCACGCCATCAACAAGACGTCTTCCTCGACGTGCTCGATCGCGCGATGTCGGCGGTCCGCGGCACGGCCGAGCCCGTGGCCCTGATCGGCGAGCTCGCCTCGGCGGCGTTCGGTCGCGACCGAGGGACCCGAGATATCGATCTGTTCATGCGGCCGGCGTCGGCGCCCGTCGTGCTCGACGCCCTCGATGACGCGGGGTTCGACGTCGAGGTGGTCGACGATCACTGGCTCTACAAAGCCCGCATGCTCGGGATCGATGTCGACGTGATCTTCCGGGCGACGCGCGACATCTTGTTCGACGATGACGTGGCGGCGCGGGTCCGCGACGTGCCCATCTACGGCCGGTCCCTTCCGGTGGTGGCGGCCGAGGACCTGCTGGTGATGAAGGCTCTCGCGGCCGGCGAGGACACCGCGCGCTACTGGTACGACGCGATCGCGATCCTCGCGCGCCAGGACCTGGACTGGGACTACCTGATGCTGCGCGCCCGGCAGAACGGCGCGCGCCGGATCTGCAGTCTGCTGCTCTTCGCAACGTCGGTGGACGTCCTCGTCCCGCGCCGCGCGATCGACGGCCTCTACGAGCTGATCCAGGGCGGGTCCGATGTCGACTGAGGCTGACCCCTTCCTCGCCGAACACATCCACGAGGCGCTGAGCCGCGACGAGCGGGTGAACGCGCCGGAGCTGCGCGTCTTCGTCGAGCACGGGTTCGTGCATGTGGACGGCGTCGTCGCGACGGAGGACCGCAAGCACGCGATCGCCGAGATCGTGGCCGAACGGTGGGCCGAGCTGACCCTGGACGACCGCACGACGGTCGCCGACTTCCCACCCGACGGACGCATCGAGGTGGTCTGATGCTTCGCCTGGCGGCCGTGGGCGATATCCACGTCGGCGCGGACTCCGTCGGGCAGCTCCGCGACGGGTTCGCGCACCTCGGCGAGGACGCCGATCTGTTGCTCCTCGCGGGCGATCTGACCAAGCGTGGCGAGCTCGCCGAGGTCGACGTACTGGCGGGCGAACTGCGCGACCTGCCGGTTCCGATCGTCGCCGTGCTGGGGAACCATGATCACGAATCCGACCGGCAGCGCGCGCTGACCCAGCGGTTGATCGACGCCGGGGTCCGCGTGCTCGAAGGGTCGGCGACCGTGTTCGAGATCGCCGGCGTCCGGCTCGGCATCGCGGGCGGGAAGGGCTTCGCCGGCGGGTTCCCAGGCGCCAGCGCGACCGCCTTCGGCGAGCGCGAGATGAAGGTCTTCGCGAACGCCGCGATGCTTTCGGCCGCGGCGATGGAGTCGGCGCTCACGTCGCTCGACACCGATGTCCGCGTCCTGCTCACCCATTACGCACCCATCCGGGGCACGCTGCACGGCGAGACGCCGGAGCTGTACCCGATGCTCGGGAGCTACCTGTTCGCCGAGCTCGCCGACCGATGCGCCGTCGACCTGTTGGTGCACGGCCACGCGCACGGCGGCACGGAGAAGGGGACGACGCCCAGTGGCATCCCCGTCCGCAACGTCGCGCAGCCGGTGCTGCGCAGGCCCTACGCGATCTACGGCGTGGAGCCCGGACGGCACGCCGCGCACACAGATGGCGACCGACGGGCCGACGCGTCCGTCGGGTGAGGAGGGAACCCCATGTCGACCACGCCGAACGAGACCGAGCCGCTCAACGCGTCAACGCGCTTCGTCCGATTCACCGATTCGGTGTCCCGCCTCACCGGTTCGTCGTTCGCCACGGTGCTGGCGGCGGGGGCGATGCTCGTGTGGCTGCTGTCGGGTCCGCTGTTCCATTTCTCCGACACGTGGCAGCTTGTGGTGAACACCGGCACGACCGTGCTCACGTTCCTCATGGTGTTCATCATCCAGGCGACGCAGATCCGGGACTCGACCGCGCTGCACGTGAAGCTCGACGAGCTGATCGCGGTGACGAGCGGGGCGAGCGACCGTGCGATCGGGATCGAGCGAGCCAAGGAGGCCGACATCGACGCGATGCGGCGGAAGCTCGAGGATCGCGTCTCCGCAGCAACGGACGAGGACCCGCAGCCCGGGGGCAGCGTTTAGGCCCTGGGGCGCCGGGTACCTCGCAGGGCATGACGAAACTTGTGCGACACGTGATGGCGGCGGAGCCCAAGGTCGCGACCGAGGAGATGACCGCGGTCGAGGGCGCTCGGCTGATGGCCTCCTACGACTTCGGGATGGTCCCGGTCGTCGGCACCGACCAGCGCCTGGTGGGGGTCGTGACCGACCGCGACCTCGTGGTCCGGGTCCTCGCGAAGGGTCTCGACCCCAACGAGGTGGATCTCGCCTCGGTCGCCACCACCAAGAACATCGCAACGATCGGCCCCGACGAGACGCTGCGCGAGGCCGAGGATCTGATGGCCGAACACCGCGTCAAGCGGTTGCCCGTGATGAAGGGCGACGAGCTGGTCGGCGTGGTCGCGCTCGGGGATGTGGCGGTCACCGCCGCATCTCCCCGCAGCGTCGGCGAGGCCGTGGCCGAGATCTCCCGCTCGCCCGCCACTGAAGAGGTGCGCGGCGCACGGGAGCCCGCGACCGGCACCCCTTCGCAGGTCGCGCGTGACGTCCAAGCGAACTCGTAGAAGGAGAGGATCCGATGGAACTGCTTGCAGCTCTTTCCGGTGGCGCAGCGACGCTGCTGTGGATCATCGCCGCGATCCTGGTGATCGCCGGCATCGTCTGGATCATCCGAGGCGGCATCCTCGCTGGCATCGTGTTGATCATCCTCGGCTGCCTGGTTGGTCCGGGCGGCGTGAGCATCTTCCACTAGCCATGCCGATCGAACACAACAAGGAGTTGCGCGCGACGCTGCCGGGAGGCGGCGTCGCGCGCAGACCTGTCCGCGCGAAGGGTCAGCGGGTCTGTCGTGCCGAGACCTGCGACACCGTGTTGTCGGCCTACAACGGGTCGGGGACGTGCTGGCTGCACACCAAGCCGACGCCGCAGCCGTCCTACGCGCGAACGCCGCGCGTGTCTGAGCTCGACCCGCCGCGCCAGCTGGTCAGCGACGAGGAGCTGATCGCGCTGGTCAAGGAGGCCAGCTGACGTCCGGGATCTGCGCCGCGTGCGGCACCGAGCACGCCGCGATGTACGGAAGGAACCGAGATGGACACCGACCTGTGGACGTACAACGAAAGCTTGGACCGCCCGAAGACGCTCGATGACTTCGACGTCATCGCGCTGGACGGCGACATCGGCAAGATCGACGAGGCGACCTACGACGTCGGTGCGTCCTACATCGTGGTCGACACCGGCCCCTGGATCTTCGGCCGGAAGGTCGTCATCCCCGCACGGGCGGTCGTGCGACTCGACATCCCGGAGGAGAAGGTCTTCCTGCGTCTCACGAAGGACCAGATCAAGAACTCGCCCGAGTTCGACGGGTCGGCCGACGACTCCACCCGGCGGGAGGAGATCGGCGCCTATTACGGCCCGATCTTCTGACGGCGATGAGCGCGATGGCCGCAGGGCTGCTGCTGATACGCCTCGTCGTCGGGCTGCTGTTCATGGCGCACGGGCTGCAGAAGCTCCTCGGGTGGTTCGGCGGCGCGGGACTGCTCGGCACGGCGTCGATGTTCGATCGCGGTGGCCTCAGCCCGGGCCGAGTCACGGCGCCGCTGGGCGGCGCAACCGAGTTCGGCGGGGGCCTGTCACTGGCGCTCGGACTGCTGACGCCGCTCGGCGCGATCGCCGTCATGGTGATGATGGCGGGCGCCGTCATCGCGGTCCATGGCAAGAACGGACTCTGGAACACGAACGGCGGGTTCGAGTTCAACCTCGTGCTCGGCGCAGTTGCGCTCACGCTCACGTTGACGGGGCCGGGTCGCTGGTCGCTCGATCACCTCGCAGGCGTGCAGTTGTTCGGTTGGTGGTGGGCACTGACCGCGGTCGTGGTGACCGTGATCGCGGCGGTCGTCGAACTGGCCCTGATCCGTGCGAACCGGGTCGAAGAGGCACGCGCAACGCAGCCACTCACCAGCACCGAGCATCGCGACCGTCACGTCGTGTGACCGGCGCAAGGGGGGACGATGGTGTCGAGATCAGCGAGCGTCGCGGATCGCGTCGATGAGCTCCCACTTGCCCATGCTCGACCGGCCGGGGATGTTCAGCTTCTTGGCCTCGGCGTAGAGCTGCGTCCGGTTGCGGTCCTCGAGGGCTCGCCCGGCCTTCCCACCGCGCGCACGTCCTCGCGCCGCTTGCGTGCCGAGGTCGCTCCGCGTGCGCTTCGGCAGGTTCGCGATCGTCCGCTGCTTCCTCGCCGCCCCCTGCGCCTTCTTGATGTTGCGCTTCGCGGCGGCCGTCTGCTTCTTCGTCGCCATGGCGTCGTGCACCTCCCGTGGCTGCGTCCCGTGCGCGCCGCGATCGCCAGGAACGTTCCCGTGGCGGACCCGGTGCAAACCTGGATCGGACGCGCCGCATGACGCTCCCGCCGACGCTCAAGGACTTCGCCGACCGCTGGAAGCGCGACCGCACCGCGCTCGCTGCCGCCGGCGTGACGTACCACTGGTTCCTCGCGGTGTTCCCGTTGCTCTTCGCGGTCGTGGCGACGATCACACTCCTCGGCAACGCGGTGAGCGAGGACGTGGTGCGTACGACGATCGACCAGGTTGCGCCGGCCGGCGCGGATTCGTTCCTGAACGAGCTGATGACGAACGCGCAGCGATCGACGAGCCCCCAGGGCGTGCTCTCGATCGTGTTGGCCGTGGTCGTGGCCTTGATCAGCACGTCCTCCGGGATGGCCGCCCTCCTGCAGGGGATGGAGGTCGCGGCTGAGGCGCCGCCGCGGCCGTTCCTGCGTCGGCGCGTGCTCGCGTTCGTGCTCGTGCTCGCGACGCTGGCGCTCGCGGCGGCCGGCGTCACCATCGGGATCGTCGTAGGCAACGTCATCGATGTCGCGTGGCTCGTGAGCGCGGTCCACGAGGTGCTCGTCGTGGTCGTCGTGGCCGCGGCGATCGCCGCGATCTGGGCGGCGCGACCGATGGGTACCGGATCGCGCCGCCCGTGGACCGTCGGGTCCCTCGTCGCCACGGTGGCGATCGTCGGGGCGTCGTTGGCGATCGCGGTGTTCCAGAGAGGGTTCGGCGGCTCGTTCGCCAGGACCTACGGCGCGCTCGCCAACCTCGTCGTGTTGCTCATCTGGTTCTTCGTGGTTGCGCTCGCGTGCCTCGCCGGGGGCGAGATCGACGCGGTCCGCGCGCATCGTTCAGGCGGGGCCGATGTGGGTATGGATAGATCGGAACGGAAGGAGGATCAGATGGAGACCGAGGAGACACCGAACAGCTATCGATGCGATCTGTGCGGACGGGCGTTCGACACGCAGGATCAGCTCCGTCAACACTGGGACGAAGAGCACTCCGACATGCCGGCGGTGGACTCGGCGGCGCCTGGGCGCTGACGCTCAGCCGTCGTCGCCGCGGCCGAACGGATCGGACACATGCCGCATCGGGCGCTCCTCACTGGTGAGCTCGGGCACGTCGCGGAGCGGTTCGTCGACCTGACCGGGCTCGTTGCCGGGGTCGGGCGACTCGAGCCCAGAGAGCAGACCCCAGAAGGCACCCAGCCCGCCGATGCCGATCGCGCCGGCGAGTGCCGACGCGGCGATCGCACCCTGGCGGGAGAAGACGATCGCGCCGAGGATCAGACCCAGGACGATGCCGATCGCCGCACCCACGCCGGCCCCGAGGACCAGGTTGCGTTGGAGCCGCGACCAGGTGCGGTCTTCGTCCATCGGATGAGCCTCAGGACTTCTTCGAGCTGCGCGTGCGGGCCGCGGCCTTGCCGCCCCTGCGCCCGGCGGCTTTGTGCTGCGCGGTCGTGCCGCCCTGCCTCTCGTTGCCGCCTGACCCGGAGCGCCGCCCGCCGTGCGTGGAGGCGTCCGGAGCGTTCGCGATCCGCGCCGCCCGCTCCTTGGACATGCCCTTGTCCTTCAGCGCCTCGTACTGCTTGCGGTTCTTGACAGTGGACTTCTTCCCCGGCATGTGGTCCGCCTCTCGTGTCCTGACGCCAAGGCGGTATCCACGGGCCGAACGGGCGAAACACGGGAGCGGGCGAGGTCAGGACGCGCTCGAGGCGGCGTTGTCGGCCTGATCGTCTCCGGGGAGGAGGCGGCGCAGGAGCGAGCGAAGCCACCCGACGCGGCTCACCGTCTTGTCGGCCTTCAGCGCCGCATCGTCGAGGGCCTTGGCGACCACGGGGTCGCGATTCTCCTGGGCCGCAACGTCGATGGCCTCCGCGGTCTCTTCGGCGGCGGCAGTGGCGGCCTCGGCGACGGTGTGTTCGGGGCTCTCTTGGATGTCCACCATCGCATGGTACCCACCGGTGTCATCCGCGATGCGTCGGGACAGGAGGTCGACGTCCGGCGCGGTGTGTACGGTGTTCCTCCCCACCGGGCGACGGGGAGGCCCGATGCAGCGATGACCCGCACCGAATCCGCGTTCCTGCCGCCGAGGGCGAGCCGCCTGTGGCTCGGCATCGCGATCGGCATCGTGGGGCCGATGGTGATCACGCCCCTCGTGCGCACCGGCTCGCTCTCGTTGATCCCGGGCGTTCCGTACGTGCTCGTGATCGTCGTGGCGGCGTTGGTCGGTCGTTTGGTGGCAGGTGGCATCGCGATCGTCACCTCGACGGTTCTGCTGGACCGGTTCGTGATCTCACCGTCGACGGGCACCGGCGCCCGGACCGAACAGGACCTGTGGGCCGTCGTCGTCTTCGTCGTGGTCGCGCTCGTGGTCGCGGAGCTGCTCGCGCGCCTCGAGCGCACGATCCGGCGTGAGGAACGCGAACGTGATCGGCTCCGGTTCCTCGCCGAGGCCGGCGACGCGTTGTCGAAGCCGCTGGCCGTTGAGGAGACGCTTCGTGCGTTGAGCGAGGTGCTCGTGCCGGCGCTCGCCGATTGGTTCGCGGTGGATCTGCTGGAGGACGGTCGCATCCGCGAGCTGTTCGTGGTGCACCCCGACCCGGACAAGGTCACACTCGCGCACGAGTTACGGCGTCGGTTCCCGACCGATCCGGACGCGCCCACGGGACCCCCGCATGTGATCCGCACGGGCACGTCCGAGCTCACCCAGACGATCCCCGACGAGATGCTCCGCGCGTTGATCGACGACCCCGAACTGCTCGAGACGATGCGCGGGCTCGGCCTGCGGTGCGCGATGGTGGTCCCGCTCACCGCGCGCGGCCGGACGTTCGGCGCGATCACGTTGATCGGCGCCGAGTCGCACGCGCGATACACCAGGTCGGACCTGCAACTGGCCGAGGAGATCGCCGATCGCGCAGCGCTCGCGATCGACACCGCGCGCGCCTTCGCCGACGAAACGGAGGCGCGCGCCGCGGCGCAGGAACTCGCCCGCCGCAACGAGATCCTGAAGGACGTCACGGCGGCGTTCGGACGTGCCGCGACGGTGCCCGAGGTCCTCACCGCGATGCTCGAGCTGGGCGTTCGCACCGCCGGCGTCGCCGCGGCGACCGTCGGCATCGTGGACGATGATGGGCGCGTCGACGTGGCCGGGCTGAGCGGCTACGACCCAGACGACGAGCCCTACTGGCAGTCCTTCGACCTGACCGATCCGCTGCCGATGTCCGACGCGATCCGCGACCGCCGGCCGATCGTGCTGTCCACCACGGCGGAGCGCGACCGCCGCTACCCCGCATTGCGCGGACGGGGCGAGCAACGCGACCACGCGCTCGTGTGCCTCCCCTTGCTGCTCGGCGACGTCGCGATCGGCGCGTTCTCCGCGTCGTATCCCCCCGAGACCGACTTCAGTGCCGAGGACCTGTCGTTCCTCCAGTCGATCGGGGAGCAATGTGCGCAGGCGATCGACCGGGCACGGGCGCGCGAACGGGCGACCAAGGTCCGGCTCCGGTTCGACGCGCTCGCGACCGCCTCGCAGATGCTCGCGCTCACGCTTGACCACGACGAGACGGCGCGCGCGTCGGTTCGCCTGGGCGTGCAGCATCTTGGTGCCCACGCGACGCTGTTCGAGCTCGAGCGCGCCGGCCTCGAGCCGGTCGCGCGAGAGGACGCCCCATCGACGGCGCGCGACGCCGCGTGGCGCGAGGACGATCCGCGGATGAGCGAGCTCGCGCGCGCCGCGGCCGAGGCGACCGAGCAGGAGACCTCGGTCGTTGTTCCCGATGTCGGGTTCGCGTTGCCGCTCACGATCGCCGGCGCGACATCCGGGGCCCTCGCGATCGGCTCGCCCTGGATCGACCCCGACGACGAGGACGACCTCGGGTTCGCGCGAGAGGTGACGCGGCGGGTCGCGCGCGCGATGGAGAACGCACGGCTGTACCGCGACCGCGATCGTGCGGCGGTGACGCTGCAGGCGAGCCTGCTGCCACCGGAGCTTCCGGACGTCCCGGGGATCGACGTCGCCTCGTTGTTCCTGCCTGCGATGGCGGGCTACGCGGTGGGCGGCGACTTCTACGACGTGTTCGAGATCGACGACGGCCGGTGGGTGGCGCTCGTGGGCGATGTGTGCGGGAAGGGCTTGGAGGCCGCGGCCCTGACCGGGCTCGCGCGGCATACCTTGCGCGCCGTCGCGAACGTCGACAAGCCGAGCGAGGCGCTCGCGCACCTGAACCGGGCGCTCCTGCGCGAACGGATCGACGGCCGGTTCTGCACGGTCGCGCTCGCGGTCTTCGACCCCCCCGAGGATGACGGAACGCGCGTCACGGTCGCGATCGGTGGGCACCCTCGCCCGCAGCACGTGCGGCGCTCCGGCGAGTCCTCGGCCGTCGGGCGGCACGGCACCCTGCTCGGGGTCGCGGAGAAGGTCGATCTGCACGACGACGAGGTGACGCTCACGCAGGGAGAGGCGCTCGTGTTGTTCACCGATGGGATCGTCGGCAAACGGGATGCGGGCGAGGGGTCGATCGCGCTGCGGAGCGCGTTGCGGCTCGGCCCTCCCTCGTCGGCAGGCGACCTCCGCGACCGGATCGAGCGCTACGTTCGCGACGAGGTCGGCGGCGATCAGATGGACGACGTCGCCTTGCTGGTCCTGATGGCTCGCTGACCTACGACGCGCATTTCAGCAGCCGCACCGTGGTCCCGGCGCGCGCATCGGTGCCTCGTTGCAGCGAGAAGTCGTCGACCATCGCGGCCATCAGATACATCCCCCGGTGCGACCCCGGATCGCCGTCCACGACTGGCAGGCTCATCAGATAGACCCCGTCGTCTTCCACCGTGATCTCGACGCACGGCCCATCCACCGTGACGGTCACGCGGATCTCGTCAGACCCGCTGTGCCGGATCGCGTTGGCGCACGCCTCGGTGACCGCGAGCACCAGGTCGTGGATCGAGGGCTGCTCGAGGTAGGGCTCCGTGGCCGCGGCGACGAACCGTCGAACGTCGGCGAGCAAGGAGTCGCTCTCGGCGGGGTAGGTCTGCGTCCCGCCGGATGCGGCGCTCTCAGGCACCGCTGTCCTCGATCACGATCCCAAGGTCCGGCAGGCCGGCCACGGTGAAGACGCGCGCGATGTGCGGCGAGGCGCCGCGCAGGTGCAGGACGCCGCGGTCGCGGATCGCGCGCTCGAGCCGCACGAACAACCTGATCCCGCTGCTGTCGATGAACGTGAGGTCCGAAACGTCGAGCGTCACATCGCCCTGCGCTTCGAACAACGGGGACAACGCGACGTCCGCCTTCTCGTAGGCGAGCAGGTCCAACTCGCCCGTCAGTCGGGCACCATCGAGGTCGTCGGTGAGTTCGACCCGGAGGGCATCGTCGGCCACCCGTGCACACTACGAGCGACCCGCGTGCAGGGACAAGCAGTGCGTGGCTCGTGGTCGGCCGGGTACGGCCTTCCTATGGAGGCGTGGGTCGGGACGAGCGGATGGACCTACGCGCATTGGCGCGACCGGATCTACCCGCACGGGCTGCCGCAGCGCGAGTGGTTGCCCTGGTACGCGACCCGGTTCCCGACGGTGGAGCTCAACGCGTCGTTCTACCGGCTGCCGACGCCCGCGATGGTGGAGCGCTGGCGAACGATCACACCGTCGGGGTTCCGGTTCGCCGTGAAGCTCAGCCGGTACGTCACGCACATCCGGCGGCTGCGTGATGTAGACGACGAGCTCACGCGGTTCCTCGAGATCGTTCGCGGCCTCGGCGATCGGTTCGGGCCGCTGCTGGTGCAGCTGCCGCCGACCTTCCCACGCGATGACGCAGCCCTGGACTCGTTCCTGCGGATCATGCCTGCGGAGATCCCGGTGGCGATCGAGTTCCGGCATCCCTCCTGGGCGCAGCCGCCTGTCGCCGAGCGCGTGCGCGAAGCGGGAGCCGCGTGGGTGCTCGCCGATCGCCCGCACGCGCGGGTACCGCTCACCGTCACCGCCGACTGGTCGTACATCCGGTTCCACCAGGGCGCCGAGAGATCGCCGTGGTACCCGCGGGCCAAGCTCGTCCGATGGGCTGACCGGCTCGCGGACCTCGACGTCCGCGCCCTCTCCGTCTACTTCAACAACGACCCTGATGGGGCGGCGTTCGCCAACGCCGAGACCTTCGCGACGCTGCTCGCGGACCGGGCCGTGCTCGTTCGGCCCCCTCGAGTCGATCCTGCGGATGTTTCCGCTGCTACGGAGCTGGGGACCTCACGGAGATGACGGAGCCCGAGGCCACTCGGTGCCCGGTGTGCGGGAAGGGCACCCTGGCGGACATCTCGTACGACGCCGGCGAGCACGTCGGACCGGATCTCGAGCAGCAGCCCGAGAGCCGGCAACTCGACACCTACACGTGCGGGCACCGGGTACAGGGCGCACCGCTCGAGGCCGCCGACGAGCGGCTCGACGTCGAGCGCCGGACCTCCGACGAAACGGCGACACCGCCACCGGAGGCCACTGATGGCCGCCGGTGATGCGTCGCTCGCCGAGCTACGGCGTGCGGCGGCGGGGTGCACGGACTGTGAGCTGTACCGGGAAGGGACGCAGACCGTGTTCGGAGAAGGACCCGCCGCCGCGCGCATCCTGTTCGTCGGCGAACAGCCAGGCGACCGCGAGGATCGCGAGGGCCACCCGTTCGTTGGACCGGCCGGCCGCATCTTCGACCACGCACTTGAGCGCGCGTCGATCGATCGCGGCGAGGTCTACGTTACGAACGCGGTGAAGCATTTCCATAACGAGCCCCGCGGCAAGAAGCGGATCCATCGCAAGCCGAACCTGTCGCATGTGCGCGCGTGCGAGCACTGGCTCCGCGCCGAGCTCGAAGTGGTGCAGCCGGAGATCGTGGTCGCGCTCGGCGCCACCGCGGTGCAAGCGCTGCTGCCGCGCGAGGTCCGCGTAACGGTCGACCGTGGTCACATCCTGGCGAGCGAACTCGGGTTCCCCGTGCTCGTCACGGTGCATCCGTCCTCGATCCTGCGAACGGCGGACGAGGAGCGTGCCGGTGCGATGCGGGCGTTCGTTCGTGACCTCTCGATCCTTACGCGGCCGGTCGGTGCCACCTCGGTGTCTGCCGAACCGTGAGCTCGAACCAGACCCGCGTCGGGTGATCGGTGTGGCCCCACCGCGAGACCGTTCCCTCGACGAGACGCAGCCCCATCGACGGAGCGGTGCGCGGTGGGTCGTCGCCCATCCCGCGACCCTCGTCGATCACCTCGCCGGTTACACCCCCGGGGAACGACGCCACGCGAACGGACACGACGTCGGGTTCGGCGAGCCCGCTGTGCGTGACGCTGTTCGTCACCAGCTCCGAGACGACGAGGTCGACCGCATCGAGCAAGGCAGGCGGCACGACCCCGGACGCGTGCAGCCAACGTCGCGCCGCCCTCGGCGCGGCGATCGACAGCGGGAACGTCTTCTGTGCTTCATGCAGGTAGGTCATAGGAGTGCCCTCGCTCTGCCCTTGATGGGTTTCCCCGATCGACGTGCAGGGAAACCGATGCGAACCCGGCGGCGGAACCGCGCGTAGAACCATCCAGACGGGGTACGACCGCGAACAGGGTGACGAAGATGAAGCGATTGTTGATCGAACGGCCAAAGGCGCGCCACGTGCGACCGCCGGATCCCCTCCCGATCGATCCGCGCGACCCCGACGTCGTGCGCGCGAAGAGCCGCCTGTACGGCGCGCCGGCGAAGCATCCCCGCCGGGACAGCTGACCTTCAGACCTCGTCGAGCAAGAACCCTTCGAGCGGCGCAGCGTCCCACGTATCGAAGTCGTCGTGCTCCGTCGCGGCGGTGAGGGTCGGACGTGCGGCGTCGAGCGCTTCGGCGCTTTCCCACACCGCGAGCCCGATCAACGCGTCGCTCCGCCGGTCCTTCAACGTGTGCACCTCGAGCAGCCCGTCCTGGGTGCGCGCGGCGGCGCCGAACCGGTGCATCGAGTCGATCACATCCTGTTCGTGCTCGGGCTTCGGCCGGTGGATCGAGACGTGGTACAGCATCGGGGTCCCCCTCGCGTCGTGTCGGGAGGGAACCCTACGGCGCGCCGAGCAGGGCGCGCTCGTCCGCGAGCGCGATGACCAACTGGCCGCGCGCGTTCGGATGCAGTGGCGCGGGATCGGTCGGGCCCTGCACGTAGGAGGACGGGGTGCAGAGCTCGTGCCCCGCGAAGTCGGGCTGGACCGTCTCGTAGCCGAACGTCTTCGCGCCGTTGGCGAGCACGTCGTTCAACGCCTGCAGGTCTGCGAGGAGGCTGTTCACCTTGTCCGCGGTGAGCCCGATCGACGAGAGGCAGTCCTGGTTCGGGTCGAACGGCACGTAGTACTGGTTGATCAAGATCGTTGGGCTCCCGGGCAGCGCACCGAGCTGCGAGAGCAGTTCGAGGTAGTCGCCAGTGAAGGTTGCGAGCCGTCGTTGGAAGTAGGCGGTAACCGCGCGGTTGTCGCAGCTGTCGGCGGCGACGCACAACTTGATCAGCGTGTTCCATTGGAGGTCGTTGGCGCCGACCGACACGATCACGGCCTGCGCGTTGGGCGCGCGCTTCGCGACGCCGAGCTGCGGCGGCAGCGTCTGTCCGCCCTCGGACTGCGAGCCGATGACGCCGTCGGGGATCGTGGCGCTGCTGCACGCGAGGTTGTCGACGTTCCACTCGTTGACGCGCGCGAGCACCCGAGCGAACGCCATCGAGCTCCGTTGGCAGGCGGCGTCCGACGCCGTGGGGTTGCCGAGCGGTGGTCCGCCCAGTCCGGCGGCGGTCGAGTCGCCGAGCACGATCGCCTGCACGCCGGCCAGCGGCGGCCCGGGCTGCACCGCGACCGGCGCCATCTGGTCCTGGCCGACCAGCGCGTCGAGGCTCCGGACGTCGCGCAGGATCCCCGGCGCGGTGACCGCGGTCACCCCGATGAACGCGAGGTTCACGAGCTCCACGAACAGCACGCCGCCGACGATCACCGCGACGGTCTTCTTGCCGTGGTAGCGGCGCCAGCCGGCGATCGCGCCGAGCAGCACGACCGCCGCGAGCGCAACGAACGCGATCTCGGTCGCGAAGTACCAGCGCCACCCACTCGCGAGCGCCGATCCGAGCGACTCCGCCACCGAGGCATGCGGCCCGGGGGAGAACAGGCCGGCGACCTGTTCGTTGAGGCTGATGTCGGTGAGGGTCAGCTGGGGGCGCACGGGGCCGTAGAAGTCGACCTGGGTCGGGATCACCTGCCCGAACAGGACCGCTTGGCCCGGCCCCTTGAGGTGCCACGTGGGCGGCGCTGTTCCCACCGAGACCGTTTGCCCGAGCGAGTGGACCGTGCGCTCGGGCGCCACCCGAAGCGCGAACGCGATCGACGCGGCGGTGACGGCGAACAGCACGCCGGTGCCGGCCAGGACCCGCAGGAGCCGGCGCCCACGGGGTCGTGTGGGCGTGGGCGGCTCGGTTCTGACGGGAGTGGTTGTGGAGGTGGACGTGGACATGGGTATCGGCACCTCGAACGGGGCTTGGAGTCACCTTACTTGCGTCTCGGCAATACCCCGGGTTCGCTGTGTCGGATGTTCGGGGGGTTCGTTCGTCTCAGAGGTGGTTCGTGTGGTGCGGACCATCGACGGACGGAAGGAGGCACCGATGTTCCACTCCTCGATCACGATCGACGCGCCGCCCGAGGCGGTCTTCAACGAGCTCGCCCATGTAGAGCCCCATCCCGCCTGGGCCAATCCGAAGGCCGACATGACCATGGAGCAGGTGGCCGGCGACGGGCCGGGCATAGACGCGAAGTACCGCTCGACGGGCATCTTCACGAAGTCCCGCGTGTCGGCCGACCTGACGATCACGGCCTACCAGCCGTCGACCGCGTTCACGATCCGGCTGATCCAGCACCAGGAGGGCAAGAAGGACGCCTGGTACCAGCACGCCTACACGCTGACGCCGCGGGGGGCCGGCACGCTCGTCGAGAAGGAGACCGACGGCAGCATCAACCCGGTGGTCCGCGTGCTCGCCGGCCCGGCCATCAAGAAGGACGCGATGACCTCGCTGACCGACCTCAAGCATCTGGTTGAGTCGGGCTGAGTACCCTGCGGGTCGTGATCGACCCGCGGATCGACGAAGACGCGTTGCGCGCCGAGCGCCTCGCCCGGTTGCAGGCGGCGATGGCCGCGCACGGCCTCGAGGCGTGTCTGTTGTTCAGTGAGCCGAACGTGCGCTACGCGACCGGCGCGATCACGATGCCGATCTGGTCGATGAGCACGTTCACGCGGTGCGCCGTCGTGCCGGCCGAAGGCGCGCCGATCCTGTTCGAACATCCGAACTCGGTGCACCGCGTCGAGGGTGTCGACGTGCGGCCGATGCACGCGTGGGAGTTCTACGACGACGCGGTGTCGCACGCCGACCGGTTCGCCGGCGAGGCCGCCGCCGCATTGCGCGAGCTCGACGTGGGTGGGGGACCGGTTGCGGTGGACCGACTGGGCACGCCCGGGTTCCTGGCGCTGCAGCGCGCAGGGCTGACGTTGGTCGATTCGTCGCCCGCGACGCAGGAAGCGCGCGAGGTGAAGACGTCTCAGGAGCTCGCGCTGTTCCGGTTGAACGGGCCCGTTGTGGTGGAGGCGCTCGGTGCGTTCGAGGCGCAGCTTGCGCCCGGTGTGACCGAGTGGGAGCTGTTGGCGGTGTACGCGGGAGGGGTGCTGAAGCGCGGCGCGGAGTACCTCGC
>DASYOY010000193.1:0-15620 GCA_036007245.1 Actinomycetota bacterium
CCACACGCCGGCCATCCTCGCTTCCTCTCGCTCACGATCCGGGGTCGGGACCCGGTCGCTCACCGCCCGGGCGGAGGCGTCCGTGCGCCGAACACCGCCGTCCCGATCCGGACCATCGTAGCGCCTTCCTGCACCGCGACCTGGTAATCCAACGACATCCCCATGGACAGGTCCAGCACGTCGGGATGGCGTTCCCGCAACGTATCCCGGAGCTCCCGGAGGCGCCGGAACCACGGCCGGGCCCCCTCGGCGTCCGGTGTCAGGGGGGCGATCGTCATGAGCCCCCGGAGGTGAACCCCCTCCAGGGAGGCCAGCAGCTCGGCCGCGCCGGGCACGGCCTCGGGTGAAAGCCCCGCGCGCTCGGTCGTGAAGTCCACCTCGAGCAGCGCGTCGAGCGTCCGCCCGTCGCGGGCGGCACGGCCGGCGAGGCGGCGTGCCGCACGCTCCCCCGCCACGGTGTGCACCACGTCGGCGAGGTCGGCGACGTGCTGGGCGGTGCTCGACTGCAGTGCGCCGATGAAATGCCAGCGGACCTCGGGATCCTCGATCGCGGGGCGCTTCTCGCGGAGCTCGTTGACGTAGTTCTCGCCGAGGTCCCGCGCACCGGCAGCGATGGCGTCACGGATCGTCGCGACCGAAACGGTCTTGGTGACGACGATCAGGCGGACCGCTGCGGGGTCTCGGCTCGCGTCGACGGCCGCATCGGCGAGGCGCCGCCGCACGGTGTCGAGGTTGCTCGCGATCTCCTCGGCGTGGGCGCTCACCACGGGCCGAGCATACGGAAGGGAGCGGACGGACCGGGTCCGTGAGGCGGGGGAAGGTCGCCTCCGGCTCCGGACCGCCCGCCCCCGGGATCCACGCGGGGCCGCGCGGGGCGGGTCGTGCCCGCTAACTCTTGAGGAAGTCCGGGATGTCCAGGTCTTCCTCGGCGTCGAACGAAACCGACGCCGGTTGATCCTCGGTCGAGAAAACGTCCGCGTCGTCGTCGTGCAGCAGCGACGGCAGCGGCTCGTCGTCCCCGGTCCGCACAGGCTCTTCCAACAGACGGGAGAGCCGGCTCTCGAAGCGGTTGTCGGCCGACAGCGCGACCTTGTCGAAGCCCGCGGCGACGACCGTCACGCGGACCTCCTCACCGAGCATGTCGTCGACGACCGCTCCGAAGATGATGTTCGCGTCGGGGTGCGCCACGCGGGTGATCGCGTCGGCCGCGGCGTTCACCTCGTGCAGCGACAGATCGGTCGGACCGGCGATCGACAGCAAGACGCCCTTGGCGCCGTCGATCGAGGACTCGAGCAGCGGGCTCGAGATCGCGGACTTCGCGGCCTCGGTCGCGCGGTCGGCGCCGGAACCGATCCCGATGCCCATCAGCGCCGAGCCGGCGCCCGACATCACGGACTTCACGTCGGCGAAGTCGAGGTTGATGAGACCCGGCGTGGTGATCAGCGACGTGATGCCGTCGACGCCTTGGTACAGGACCTGATCGGCCATCCGGAACGCGTCCACCATCGGCATCGTCGGGTCGGCCACCTGAAGCAAGCGGTCGTTCGGCACGACGATCAACGTGTCGACCGCCTTCTTCAGTTCGGTGATGCCGACGTCGGCCTGCGTCGCGCGCTTGCGGCCCTCGAAGCCGAACGGCCGCGTGACGACACCGATCGTGAGCGCTCCGAGGTTGCGGGCGATCTCGGCGACGACGGGCGCGCCGCCGGTGCCGGTGCCGCCGCCCTCGCCGGCGGTGATGAACACCATGTCGGCGCCCTTCAAGATCTCTTCGATCTCGTCGGCGTGCTCGTCGGCGGCGCCCTTGCCGACGACGGGGTCCGAGCCGGCACCCAAGCCGCGGGTGGTCTCACGTCCGATGTCGAGCTTCACTTCGGCGTCGGACATCAAGAGGGTCTGCGCGTCGGTGTTGACTGCGATGAACTCGACGCCCCGGAGGCCCGCCTCGATCATCCGGTTCACCGCGTTGACGCCGCCCCCGCCGATGCCGACCACCTTGATCACGGCGAGGTAGTTCTGGGGAGCATCCATCGTTCGTCCAGTCCTCCGGGCGACCGGGGTCGGTCACCAGCTGCCGGCGAGCCGATCACTCGCTGCGGAAGTCGTTCCTCTCCGAAAGGCTTCCTTACCCTCGACTCTTCCCCACTCCTTGGCCCACTCCTTGGCCCACTCCTTGGCTCGCTGCTTGTGCTGCTGCGTTCCTGGCAGGCTTCACAACACTAACGCTCAACTCGATAGTTATTGTTATATCTATCTACAGTCGAGGTCGTGACCTTACTAGTGCCAACTAGGGCCGTCAAGCGCAGATGGCGTCGAGACGGACCGTGACGTTGGTGGTCGCGGTGATAGTTACGAGAACCACACGTTCGGACTCACGGCGTGAGCGTCGAGCCATCCGTGAGCGTCGCGCTCGGTGCGCCGGGCGCGCTGACGTCGATCGTCGCGAGCGAGTGGCTGCCCGCGTTCGCCCACCGCAGGACCGCGCGCAGCGCCGTCGCCTTCGCCGCCTCCTCCCCCGGAGTTCCGGCGTCCACGGTGACCCCATCGCGAAGCGTCAGCGTCTCGCTCAGGTCCTGGCCGACCGTGAGCTCGGTCACCCGCTGTTCGACGACGGGGTCGAGCGCAGACAGGAGCGCGGCAGCCGCGGCTCGCTGGGCGTCGTCGGGTGCCCCCGATCCCGCTTGCACCGTCGGGAGGGCGCTGAGCGCCTGACCAGTCGCGGCGGAGGCAGGAAGGACCGTCCCGTCGCTCGCCAAGACGGAGTGTTCCCCCGCCGTATCGATCACGCCGACGGGGCGGCGCTCCACCACGGTCAGCACGACGGTGTCAGGCAGGTCCTTGTCGACCGTCGCCGACGCGATCCACGGATCGGTCAAGAGCCGGGCGGTGACCGCATCGGGCTGGAGGTGGAACACGTTGGTGGAAGGATCGATCTGCGCGAGCGACCGGACGTCGTCGGGCCGAAGGCTCACCGCACCCTCCACGCGGACGTGCTTGGCGTCGAAGATCGGCGTGTAGGTGAACGCCCACGCCGCCATGGCGATCGCGATCGGCACGAGCAGGGCGAGCGCCAACAGGCGCCGGCGACGCACGGTCCCGTCGGGCGCGGGTTCCTGTTCAGACATCGGGGCCGCCGATCGTGCGGACCTCCGTTTGCAGGTCGATCCCGCTCGCACGGCTGACGCCCGCGCGCACCAGCTCGATGAGCGCCCGGACATCTGCGGCGGTCGCGCCGGACGCCGTCACGATGAAGTTCGCGTGCTTGGTCGAGACCGACGCACCGCCGATCGCCGCGCCCTTCAAGCCTGCTGCATCGATCAGCGCCGCGGCGTGCTCCCCAGGCGGGTTCGTGAAGACGCTCCCGCAGTTCGGCTCGGCCAGGGGTTGAGTGTCGCGGCGCCAGGTCCGCGCAGCGTCCATCGAGGCCCGGATCTCGGCCGGGTCGCCGGGACGCAGATGGAGCGCGGCGGCGACCACCACCGCGCCCGACTGCAGAGCGGTCGAGCGGTAGGCGAAGCCGACCTCGTCGGCACCCAGGGTCCGCGTTCGGTCGCTCCCGAGCTCGAAGATATCGACCGTCGACACCACGTCGGCCATCTGTCCGTCGTGGGCGCCGGCGTTCATCCGGACCGCGCCCCCGAGGCTCGCCGGGATCGCGACGCCGAACCCGAGGCCGGCCAGGCCGTGCTGCTGCGCGACGCCCGCAAGGGCTGGCAGCGGCATCGCCGCGCCCGCGCTCACGGTGTCACCGGCCCTGGCCGACCACCGGAACCCCCGGCCGAGCCGGAGCACGACCCCGTCGAACCCTTCGTCGGCGACGAGGACGTTCGAACCCTTCCCGACGATCGCGACGGCCACGCCGGTGCGTGCGACCGCCTTCGCGACGGCGTGCAGGTCCTCCGTGGAATCCGGCTCGAAGAAGATCGCGGCCGGGCCGCCGATCCGGAAGGTCGTGAGTGGCGCCATCGGCACGTCAGCGCGCACACGGTCCCCGCATGCATCCCGCAGGATCGCGAGCGCGGCGTCGGTCGTCGACGTCATCCGTCGAGCTCCTCGATCCGCTCGCGCACGGCGTCGCCCAGCATCCAGACGTCGCCGCACCCCATCGTCACCACGAGGTCACCGGCGCGGACCTCGTCGGCCAGATACGTCACCACATCGCCGCGATGCGGGAGGTACACGACGGTCGGGGCGCCGTCCGAGCGCTCGGCGACGGCTTGGGTAACCCCGTCGGCGACGAGCTGCCCAGTGATCCCTGGGATCGGTGGCTGGGCGGCGCCGTACACATCGGTGACCACGACGAGGTCGGCGCCGGCCACGCTCGCGCCGAGCTCACGCCAGAGCGCCTGGACACGCCAGTACCGGTGCGGCTGCACGAGTGCGATCAATCGAGCCGGCGCTCGGCGCCGCGCCGTCTCGATCGTGACCTCCATCTCGGTGGGCGTCTGCCCGTAGTCGTCGAAGAAGTCGGCGTCGCGCGCGCGACCCCGGAGCTCGAACCGGCGGTGGACGCCCCCGAACGACGCGAGCGTGTCGGCCGCAGTCGCGGGATCGACCCCGAGGCCATGTGCGGACGCGATCGCCGCGGCGGCGTCGAGCAGGTTGTGGGCGCCGTCGATCGGTAACGACAGTGGGATGTCCCTACCGTTGACCGTCAGCGTTCCGCGGACCCCTTCGGGACCCAGGCGGTCGACGCGGACCGTGTACTGGGAGCCGGGCGCGAACCCGTATGTGATCGGGTCGACCCTCGCGAGCTCCATGGCTCGAGCAACCCCAGGATCATCCGCGCACGCAACCACGGTGCCACACTCGAACGCGAACCGCGCGAACGCGCGCTCGATCTCGGCGCGGCCACCGGGGTAGAAGTCGACGTGGTCGACGTCGACGTTCGTGATCACGCCGATCGCCGGCGACCCGAGCAAGAACGACCCATCGCTCTCGTCCGCTTCGAAGACGAACAGCTCCCCCGCCCCGTCCCCGGCGCCACCGCCCGTCTCGTTGAGGTCGCCGCCGATCAGATAGGAAGGGTCGAGGCCGGCAGCGACGAGCACCGACGCGAGCATCGACGTCGTGGTCGTCTTGCCATGCGTGCCCGTGACCGCGACGGCGCGCCGGCCAGACGCGAGGGCGGCGACCGCTTGCTGCCGCCGCCAAACCGGGATGCCTGCCTCGTCGGCCGCGCGCAGCTCGGGGTTGTCCTCCGCGATGGCGCTCGACGTGATGACGACGTCGGGGCGTGGTGCGTCCAGGACCGCGCCGGCCGTGTGGCCGACGTGCACGTCCACCCCGGATGCCTCGAGATCGCCGAGCGCGCGCGACCGCTTCAGGTCGGATCCCCGCACCGCGATGCCGCGCGCGAGCAAGAGGCGGGTGAGGTTCCGCATCCCCGCTCCCCCGATCCCGATCAGATGGGCGCGCCGGACGCCCGACAGGTCGGGGACCGGGAGCGTGGGGATCGATCCGGCGGGGGGCGTCCACAGATCGCCAGCGTCGGTCATCGACGTGCCCCCGCGACCTCCGCGCACAGATCGGCGATCCGCGCCGCGGCGTCCGGCCGCGCCCACGCGAGAGCCGCCGCTCCCATCGCCGCTCTGGCCTCTCCATCGTCCACGAGGTCCAGGATGGCGGCCGCCAGCGTGGATGACGACAGATCGCGATCGAGCATCATCCTGGACGCCCCTGCGGCAACGAGCTCTCGCGCGTTCGCCTCCTGATGGTTCTCGGTGGCGTGCGGGTACGGCACCAGGATCGACGGCAGGCCACAGGCGGTCACCTCGGCGACGCTGCCACCTGCGCGCGCGACGACCAGATCGGCGAGCGCGAAGGCGCGGTCCATCCGATCGATGAACGGGACCACCGCGACGCGCACCGCCGCTGACGGATCGACCGCGCGCGCCACGTCCGCGTCCTGACCCGGACCGGCGCTGACCAACAGCTGCAGATCGCCGCGCGTCGCGAGCACCGGCAGCGCCTCCGCGACCATCTGGTCGAGATGCAGCGCGCCCTGGCTCCCACCGAACACGAACACCGTCGTTCGGTCGGGCTCGAGCCCGAATGCCTCACACGCTTCGACCCGGAGCCGCGCGCGTCGCTGTGGCACCGCGGCGATCTCGGTACGGATCGGGTTGCCGGTGCGCTCGACACGCGTGTCGTGCGGCAACCGCGTCGCGGTGCCGTCGAACGTCGTCGCCACGGCCGTCGCCCATCGGGCCGCGATCCGGTTGACGATGCCCGGGACGCTGTTCGGTTCGATCAACACGAGCGGACGGCGCGTCCGTCGCGCGGCGAGTGCGGCCGGCCCGCTCGCGAACCCGCCGATGCTCACGACGACGTCGCTGCCCCGGATCAGCCCGCGCACCGACCGTGCGCCCCGGAGCGCCAGTATCACCGCGCGCAGGGTCGCGACCGAGGATCGCGCTTGTGCCGCGGATACATGGACCGGCACGAACCGGAACCCCGCCTCGGGCACGAGCCGCGCCTCTTGACCGTCCTCGGCGCCGACGAACACGATCGACGCGCCGTGGCGGTCGCGAAGAGCGGTGGCGGTGGCGAGCGCCGGGAAGACGTGGCCGGCGGTCCCCCCGCCGGTGACGACGACGTTCATCGTCTCGGCGCGGATCCTCGCGCCGTGCGCGGCGGCACGGCGGCGTCTCGCGCGATGCTCGCGAGCATGCCGACGCCGACGAGCGTCACGACCAGCGCCGTGCCGCCGAACGAGACGAGCGGGAGCGGCACGCCGGTGATCGGCAAGAGCCCGGTGACCGCGCCCATGTTCACGATCGCCTGCAGGCCGATCCATCCGATCACACCCGCAGCGAGCAGCCGCTCGAACGTCCCGCGCGCGTGCATCGCGATCCGGATCCCGGCGTAGATCAGCACACCGAACGCGATGAGGACGGCGAGCGCGCCGAGCAGCCCGAGCTCCTCGCCGATCACCGCGTAGATGAAGTCCGAGTGGGCGTTCGGCAGGAAGTCCCACTTCGCCCGGCTCGTGCCGAGGCCGGTCCCGAGCCAGCCGCCGGAGCCGATCGCGATCAGGCCTTGGATCAGCTGGTAGCCGTTGCCCTGGCGGTCCGCCCAGGGGTTCAGCCACGCGTCGAAGAACCGCGTGCGCCGGTACGTCTCGCCGACGATCAGCACCATCGCTCCGAGCAAGCCGGCACCGGCGGCGAACACGAGGTAGCGCATCCGGATCCCCGCGGCGAACAGCATCACCAGGACGAGCCCACACAGGATCAGGGTGGTCCCGAGGTCTCGTTGGGCGATCCCGAGCAAGCCGACCAGCAGCACGATCGGCCCGAGAGGCATCAGGAGCTGCATCGGCTCATCGAGCTTGCTCCACTTATTGGTGAGGATCGTGGCCGCCACCGCGACGAGGCCGAGCTTGGCGAACTCCGAAGGCTGGATCGTGATCGGACCGAGGTCGATCCAGCGCGACGCGCCGTACAGCGCCGTTCCGGAGGTCGGTCGCGCCGCGATCACCATCAGGACCGTCGCGCCACCGAGGATCCAGATCCCGAGGTGCTTCCAGATCCGCGGCGACAGCCGGGCGACGACTACCGCCGCGCCCACGCCGAGCGCCGCATAGACGAGCTGGCGTTGGAAGTACCAGAAGCTGTTGCCGCCGTAGCCCTGCGCGGCCGAGACCGACCCGGCGGACAGCACCATGACGAGGCCGACGACGGTCAGCGCGCCCGCCGATGCGCCGAGGAGCGCCAGGTCGCGGCGTGCCAGCCGCTTCGCCTCGGCCGGGCTCCGGCGCCGCGGCGTCGGCACGAGCCGGAGATGCCTGGCGAGCCGCGTCGACCGCTGGCCGGCGGGTGCCTTGGCCGCCGTCTTGGCTGTGCCCTTCGCCGGTGTCTTGGCCTTCGCCGCCCCCTTCGCTCGCGCCGCGCCCTGCGTGCGCTCAGCCACCGGCACGCACCCCCGACGCGAGTGCCCGCGCGGCCGCGGCGAACCGATCGCCCCGTTCGACGTACGAGGCGAACTGGTCCCAGCTCGCGCATGCGGGCGCGAGCAGCACGATGCCGGGTCGCGCGCTGGCGGCGAACGCCGTCGCGACCCCTTCCTCGATCGAGCCAGCGTCGTGCACCGTCACGAGCCCGTCGAAGACGGCGTGCAGCGACGGCGCGGCCTCACCCATCACGACCACGGCACGGAGGTTCGCCGCGGTCTCCCGCAGCGGGGACAGGTCTTGCCCCTTCGCCCGGCCGCCGGCGATCAACACCGCGTCCCGCACCGCTGCGATCGCCGCGGACGCCGCGTGCACGTTCGTCGCTTTGGAGTTGTCGAGGAACCGCACGCTGTCGACCTCGGCGACGAGCTCGCCACGGTGCGCCGCCGGCTCGAATGCGCCGAGTCCGTCACGCACCGCCTCCGGCGCCACCCCATAGGCGAGCGCTGCAGCCGCTGCGGCAGCAGCATCCTCCCGATGCCCGGCACGCTCACCGTCGACCGACCCGAGCTCGACCGGGCCATCGGGGCCGCGGGCGAGCAGCGCGTCGCCCTCGTAGCCGACGTCGTGGCCGTCGCCGACCGGCGCGCCGGCACCGAACCATGCGTGTGCGCACGGGGCCTCGGCAGACACCGCCGCGGCGGTCGGGTCGTCACGGTTGCCGACGTGTACGTCGTCATCGCGCTGGTTGCGATAGATCGCCGCCTTGGCGTCGCGGTACGCGTCGAACGACCCGTGGTAGTCGAGGTGGTCGGGCGCCAGGTTCACCAAGACCGAGACGCGCGGATGGAACCGTTCCTGCCCGGCGAGCTGGAACGAGGACACCTCGACCACCAGCGCGTCGTGGTCTTCGCGGACCGCCGTCGTGAACGGGAACCCGATGTTGCCGCACGCGACCGCCTCGACACCGCCGGCGCGCAGGCAGGCAGCCAGCATCCCGGTCGTGGTCGTCTTGCCGTTGGTCCCGGTCACGGCGAGGTACGGCACGCGCACGAGCCGCGCGCCGAGCTCGAGCTCGCCCCAGATCTCGATCCCTCGCTCGCGCGCCCACACCAGCGGCGGCGCGTCGGGCGGCACGCCCGGGCTCACGACCACCACGTCGGCGCCGTCGAGATCCGTCGCTGCATGGCCGCCCGTGCGCACGTCCACGCCCACCGACGTCAATGCGGAGACGTCGCCGATCGCCTCGGCGTCACGGCGTTCGGTCATGAGCACCGTCGCGCCCTCGGCGGCGAGCGTCTCGGCGGCAGCTCGACCGGCCACACCGGCCCCGATCACCACCGCCCGACGTCCTTCGAACGTGCTCATCCCAGTCCCCCGCGCGCGATGAAGTCGGCATAGAACAGGCCGATCCCGACCGCCGAGCAGAGCCCCGCGATGATCCAGAACCGAACGATCACGGTGAACTCCGGCCATCCTTCGAGTTCGAAGTGGTGGTGGAACGGTGACATGCGGAACACCCGCCGGCCGAACCCGCGGTAGGAGATCACCTGGATGATCACCGACAACGTCTCGAGGACGAACAGGCCGCCGATGATCACCAGCAACAGCACGGTGTTCGTGACGAGCGCGAGCGCGCCGAACAACCCGCCGATCGCCAGCGCGCCGGTGTCACCCATGAAGATCCGCGCAGGAGCGGCGTTCCACCATAGGAACCCGGTCGCGGCGCCCATCATCGCGGCCGCGACGATCGCCACGTCTTGCATGTCGGCGCCGCGAACGGCGTAGCAGCCGGTCGCGCCGTTGAGCAGCTCACACGTGTGCCGGAACTGCCAGAAGCTGATGAAGATGTACGCCGCCGACACGAGGATCGACGCGCCTGCGGCGAGCCCGTCGAGTCCGTCGGTGAGGTTCACCGCGTTCGACGCGCCGGTCAGGACGAAGAACGCCCACACGACGAAGAACCCGCCGAGGGCGATCGCCGTCGGTCGGACGAACGAGATGTGGGTGGTGATCCCCGCTTGCTCGCCGCTGTGCATGACGAGCCATGCGAACGCGAGCGACACGATCGCCGTTCCCGCGAACTTCTGGAGCTTGGTCAGCCCGAGCGAACGCTGGCGCTTCATCTTCACGTAGTCGTCGAGGAACCCGACGATGCCGAATCCGACGGCGACCATGACGAGCGCAACGCCGGTCGACGTCACCCGCTGGGTGGTGATCCGCGACGCGAAGTACCCCACGATCAGCGCGATCAAGATGACGATGCCGCCCATCGTCGGGGTGCCCATCTTCTCCATGTGGGTGTGCGGCCCGTCCTCGCGGATCCGCTGGCCCCAGCCCCAGGAGCTGAACGCGTGGATCGCGACCGGCGTTCCCAGCAACGCGACGGCGAGCGCGGCGCCGGCGGCCATCAGGATCGAGATCACGTGAGCGCCTCCGCGAGGCGTTCCCCGAGCGCCTCGAGGCCGGCGACGCGTGAGCCCTTCACGAGCACGACGTCACCGGGCTGGGCGTGCGCGACGACGTCGGCGAGGGCCGCGTCGGGGTCGTCGTACGCAGCGGCGGCGTCGGGCTCCACACCTTCTCGGACAGCGGCGACGACGATCGCTTCGGCATCCGGTCCGATCGCGAGCAGGCGATCGACCGGCAGCCGCGCGGCGAGCTCGCCGACCCGTTCGTGCTCGGTCGTCGTGATCGGGCCGAGCTCTGCCATCTGTCCGAGGACGGCGATCAGATGTGCGTCGCCCGCCATCCACCTGCCCGTCTTCAGCGCCGCAGCGACGGACTCGGGGTTCGCGTTGTAGGCGTCGTTCAGCACGCGCACGCCCGCCGCCGTGCCCGATGTCTGCATCCGCCAGCGGGTGATCTGGGCGTCGCCGAGCGCCGCGGCCGCATCACCCAGCGGCACGTCGAGCGCGAAGCCGACGGCGGCGGCCGCGAGCGCGTTCGTAACCATGTGCTCGCCTGGCACGCGCAGGCGCACGCGCGCGCGCTCGTCGTCGTGCCGGAGTTCGAACGACGCCGTGCCGTCACGGTCGAGCGTGATGTCGTCGGCCCGAACGTCGGCATCCGTTCCGCGGCCGAACGTGACCACCCGCGCCTGCGTGCGCGCCGCGTACCCCGCGACGACCGGATCATCGGCGGAAAGGATCGCGACGCCGTCGGACGCAAGCGCGTCGACCGGCTCGGCCGACGCCTCGACGATCGCTTCCCAGCTTCCGAACACCTCGAGGTGCGCGACGCCGACGTTCGTCACCACCGCCATCTGCGGCGACGCGACCGCGCAGAGCCGGGTGACATCTCCGACGTGCCTCGCGCCGAGCTCCGCGACGATCACCTCGGTGTCTGGCGGCGCGCCGAGCAGCGTCATCGGCACGCCGACCTCGTTGTTGAACGACAAGGGGCTCACGTGGGTGCGATAGCGCGTGCCTGTTACGGCGCCCGCAAGGTCTTTGGTCGATGTCTTGCCGTTCGCACCGGTGATCGCGATCACCGAGCCGTCGAACCCTCGGCGCTCCGCCGCGCCCAGCTCAAGAAGCGCATCGCCGGTGTCGCGCACGTAGACCGCCGGCGCGTCGACCGGAGAGCCGGAGCGCACGAGCACCGCCGCGGCGCCCCGCTCGAGCGCGTCTTCCACATAGTCGTGCCCATCGAGCCGGTCGCCGACCAGCGCGACGAAGATGCCGTCGGGCCGGACGGCCCGAGAGTCGGTCGCAACGCTCGCGATCGCGGTGTCGGCGCCCTCGCGGACCGCCCCGCCCACCGCCGTCGCGATCGCCCCTACGGTCGTCGGACGCATCAGCCGGAGCTCCGTCGGGCGAGCGCCGTGCGCGCGACCTCGCGATCGTCGAACGGCAGGAACCTGCCGTCGACCTCCTGCGTGGTCTCGTGCCCTTTGCCGGCTATCACCACGACGTCCCCGGGCTCCGCGGCGTCGATCGCGCGCTCGATCGCGGTGGCGCGGTCTGGCTCGACGATCGCCGCCGCGCCGTCGGGGATGCCGCTGGTGATCTCGTCGATGATCACGAGGGGGTCCTCCGACCGCGGGTTGTCGGTCGTCACGATCACCAGGTCGGCGTCCTCGGCGGCTGTACGGCCCATCATCGGTCGCTTCGCCCGGTCGCGGTCACCGCCGCAACCGAACACGACGATCACTCGGCCTTCGGCCGATCCGCGTGCGCCCCGGAGCACGTTGTGGATGCTATCCGGCGTATGTGCGTAGTCCACTACCACCGTGAAGTCTTGCCCCGCATCGATAGGCTCCATCCGGCCGGGCACCCGCCCCAACTCGGCGATCCCGTGCGCCGCCACCTCGGTCGCGATGCCCACTACTCGGGCGGCGGCCATCGCCGCGAGCACGTTCTCGACGTTGAACCGGCCGCGGAGTGACGTCCGGACGGACACCCCCTCGACGATCGCTGTCGACCCGCTCGCGACCACGGACACGTCCTGCGCGCGGAAATCGGCGACGGCTTCGACGCCGTAGCTCGTGATCGAGATCTCGGGGTTCTGGAGGAGGCGCCGGCCCCACGGGTCATCGGCGTTCACCACGCCGTGGCGGGCGAGCGCCGGCGTGAACAGCCGCCGTTTGGCTTCGAAGTACCACTCCATCGTCTCGTGGAGGTCGAGGTGGTCCTGAGACAGGTTCGTGAAGATCGCGGCGTCGACGACGAGCCCGTCCACGCGGTGCTGCGCCAGGGCGTGCGAGGAGATCTCGACCGCGACCGCGCGTACGCCCTCGGCGCGCATCCGGGCGAACGCGCGGTGCAGCTCCGGCGCCTCCGGCGTCGTGTGCGATAACGGCGATGCCGTCCCGTCGATCCGCAGGCCGGTCGTGCCGACCACCCCGGGGCGCCAGCCCGCAGCGCGGAACACAGACTCCAAGAGATAGGTGATCGTGGTCTTGCCGTTCGTCCCCGTGACGCCGATCACCGTGAGGTCGCGCGCCGGATGACCGAAAACCGCCGCCGACATCGGCCCGATCGCATCGCGTACCGATCGCACGACGAGCTGTGGCGCCGCGACCGCGAGCGGGTGGTCCACCACGAGCGCCGCGGCGCCGGCGTCCACCGCGTGCTGCGCGAACGCATGGCCATCGACCTGTTCGCCTGGGATACAGAAGAACAGCGACCCGGGCGGCACCTCGCGTGAGTCGTTCGAGGCATCCCGAATGGTGCCGTCGGGCTCGCCGCGCACCTCCGCGCCGACGGTTGCGGCGACGTCGGCGAGCCGCACCTGGGGGAAGGTCGGGTCCACCGCGCGCGAGCCTACACGTCCCCGGTCGCACCCTAGGGAGCGGCCAGCCGGTGTGGCGGCATAGCCACGGGCGCGCTCGGCTCGATCCCCATCCGCTGGATCGCGTACCGCGCGATGTGCTGGAACAAGGGCGCGGCCGCGACGCCGCCGTACACGGTCCGAGGCTCGTCCAAGATCGCCGCGATCACCACGCGCGGTTGCGACGCCGGCAGGAACCCGATGAACGACGCGACGTAGCGGTCGATGTACTTGCCTTGTGCGTCGACCTTCTTCGCGGTCCCGGTCTTCCCGGCCACCTGGTAGCCCGAGATCTGCGCGTTGATCCCGGTGCCGTCCTTCACCGCGTACGCGAGCATCTGGGTGAGCTCCTTGCTCGTCGCGCGCGACAGGACGCGGTGCTCGGGCGCGGGCGGGACCGGCGTGGCGACGCCGTCGGCGCCGACCGTTGCGTGCACGAGACTCGGGCGCACATAGACGCCGCCGTTGGCGACCGTGGCGTACACGGAGGCCATCTGCAGCGGCGACACCGACATCCCCGCGCCGAACGAGACCGTCGCCCGCGTGATGTCGCTCCACTGATCGCCGGGCGGCACCACGCCGGACGCTTCACCGGGGAACCCGACGCCCGTCGGCTCGCCGTACCCGAATGCATGGAACGTCTGTGCGAGCTGTTGGTTGCCGACCTTGTCGGCCACGAGCGAGATGCCGACGTTGCTGGAGTGGGCGATGATGTCCCCGAGGGTCATCGTCTCGGTGCCGTGCGGCTCCGCATCGTGGATCATGTAGCCCTCGATCGTGCGCGTGCCGGGTACCTGGAACGTCTGAGACGGGCGCACCGCACCCGAGGACAGCGCCGCCGCGGCGGTGACCGTCTTGTTCACCGAGCCCGGCTCCCAGGAGTCGGTCACCGCGCGGTTCACGAGGTCGCTCGGGTTCGCCGTGCTGAAGGCGTTGGGGTCGAACGACGGATAGGTGGCCATCGCGTAGATCTCGCCCGTGCGGGGATCCATCACGATCACGCTGCCGCCCTTCGCGTGGTTCGCCGCTACGGCTTCCCGCAGATACAGCTGTGTCTGGAACTGCATCTGCCGGTCGATCGTGAGCTCCAGATCGGCGCCGGATTGCGGCTCCTGATCGACCTGGACGCCGCCGGCGATCGGCTGGCCCGTCGCCGACAGCTCGATGGTGCGCTCCCCCGGTGTGCCGGCGAGCGCCGTGTTGTACTGCTCCTCGAGGCCCGTGATCCCGCTCCCGTCGACGTTCACGACGCCGACCGTCTGGGCCGCGATCGAGCCGCTCGGGTAGTAGCGCCGCTCCGAGGGAAGGACGCCGATCCCCGGCAGCGCGAGGGCGGAGATCTGCGCGGCCATGTTCGGCGTGACGCCACGGTCGATGTAAACGAAGGTCGTGTTCGGGGTCCGCAGCGCCGCCGCGACGTCGCGCTCCTTCAGGCCGAGCGGCGGCGCGAGCGACGTCGCTTCGCCTTGCGGGTCCGTGACGAGGTCCGGGTTCGCGTAGATGTCCCGCGCGTCCAGGGTCATCGCGAGCGGGCTCCCGTTGCGATCGAGGATCTCGGCGCGCGTCGCACTCAACTGCTCGGTGCGGACGCGCTGCTCGACGCCCAGCGCTTCGTAGGTCCCGGACTCGCGCACCTGCAGGACGCCGAGTCGCACGACGATGCCGCCGAGCGCGAGGACCATCCCGACCAGCAGGGCCACGAGCCGGCCGGCCGGGGGACGGGTCACCCGCCGCCCGGCCCGGCAGGAAGCCGCAGGGTCACGACCTGGTCGGGCATGCGCATCCCTCGCGCCCGGGCCCAGTCCATCACCCGCTGCGGCGAGGACGCCTGCGCGACCTGCTCGCGAAGGTCGGTGTTCTGTTGTTGCAGCGCGCCGAGGCTGGTCTGCAGGCCGTCGACCGAGAAGCTCGACTGGACGAACAGGGCCGACAGCGACGCGATCCCGATGATCAACACCGCGGCGAGCACCGCAACGAGGATCCAGAAGGCGACGGGGGAACCGCGGCGCGCCCCACCATGAGGATGGGGAGGGGTATGGCGCGGGGGGCGCGCCGCGGTCGTGCGCGAGGGGCGCACACGAGGAGCCGGCGTCGGGGCTGGCGAGGCCACAGGAGCGGATGACGTGGTGCGCGCGGGGACGCTCATGCAGCGTCCTCGACCCGCTCGGCGGCGCGCAGCTTGGCGCTGCGGGCTCGCGGGTTGGCGTCGCGCTCGGCGTCGGTCGGGATTGCCGGCTTGCGCGTGAGCACCTGGAGCCGTTCATCGTCGCGGAATGACCGCTTCACGACGCCGTCTTCCAACGAGTGGTAGGAGATCACGACGACGCGGCCGCCGGGATCGAGGAGCCCCGCCGCGTGAGGCAGGGACGCGGTGAGCTCCTCGAGTTCCCGGTTGACCGCGATCCGGAGCGCCTGGAACGAGCGGCGCGCGGGGTGGGGGCCCCCCGGACGC
>DASYOY010000194.1:0-9381 GCA_036007245.1 Actinomycetota bacterium
AGCGCGCGCGCCGATGCCTCGCGGAACACCGTCGCGAACAGCGCCGTGCCCGGGAGGGTCGCGATGACCGCGTCCTCGATCACTTCCGGCGAGAACAGGAGCGACTCGATAGGGATGGCATCGACGGCCTCGGGGAGCCGCAGGACGATGCCGTCGTCCGCCCACAGGACCTGTGCGCCCGGGCCGTACCTCGCGAGCAGCCGGTCCTGGATCGCGAGGGCCCACGGCGTGTGGACCCGCGCGCCGAGCGGCGTCAAGATGCAGATCCGCCAGTCGCCGAGCTCATCGCGGAACCGCTCGATCACGATCGTGCGATCGTCCGGAACCGCGCTCGTTTCCGCCTGTTCGTCAATATAGTTGACCAAGTTCTGCGCCGCTCGCTCGTCGAGGTGGAGCTCGTCTCGGAGCGACGCAAGCGCCTGGTCGGCATGGGTCGAGCGCAGCTCGCGCGTGAACCGTCCGATCGCACGGCCGAGCTCCGCGGGCCGGCCCGGACCGGGCGCCTTCCAGAAGGGGAGCTTGCCGTGCTCGCCGGGGGCGGGCGTCACGATCACCTGATCTCTGGTGATCTCCTCGATCCGCCACGCGGAGGCGCCGAGCAGCATGACCTCGCCCGTACGCGACTCGTAGACGCATTCCTCGTCGAGCTCGCCGACGCGCGATCCGTCGGTGGTGAACACGCCGAACAACCCGCGGTCGGGGATCGTGCCGCCGGAGGTGACCGCGAGCCGCCCGACGCCTTCGCGTCCGCGAACCGTGTCGTTCGTCCGGTCCCAGATGATCCGCGGACGCAGCTCGGCGAACGCGTCGCTGGGATAGCGCCCGGCGAGCATGTCGAGGACCGCTTCGAACACCGCGTCGGACAGCTCGGCGAAACAGGCGGCGCGACGGACGACCGCACGCAGGTCGTCGACCCGCCACTCACGAACCGCGCACATCGCGACCAGCTGCTGCGCGAGCACGTCGAGAGGATTCCGCAGGTAGTGCGTCGCCTCGATGTCGGCGTCGAGCATCCGCTCGGCGACCACCGCCATCTGCAGCAGGTCGCCGCGGAACTTCGGGATCAGCTTGCCGACGCTCGGCGTGCCGACCTGATGGCCCGCGCGGCCGATCCGTTGCAGCCCGCTCGCAACCGACAGCGGCGCCTCGACCTGCACGACGAGATCGACCGTGCCCATGTCGATCCCCAGCTCGAGCGACGACGTGGCAACGATCGCGGGCAGCCAGCCGTTCTTCAGCGCTTCCTCGACGCCGACGCGCTGCTCGCGCGCGAGCGACCCGTGGTGGGCGCGCGCGATCTCCGCGTCGGCGAGCTCGTTCAGACTCGTCGCGAGCCGCTCGGCGCTTCGCCGGTTGTTGACGAACACGATCGTCGTGCGGTGTGCGCGGATCAGTTCGAGCAGCACCGGGTGGATCGACGGCCAGATGGACGAACGGTCGACGCCGCCCTCGGGCGTTTCGCTCGGCCGCGCGAACTCGGTCATGTCGTCGACGGGAACGATCACCTCGAGATCGAGCTGCTTGCGCACGCCCGCGTCGACGATCGTCACGTCGCGCTGGCGACCGGGCACGGCGAAGCCGCCGAGGAACCGGGCGATCTCATCCAACGGCCGCTGGGTGGCCGAGAGCCCGATCCGCTGGACCGGCCGGCCGGTCTCGGCCTCCAGGCGCTCGAGCGACAGCATCAGGTGGGCGCCGCGCTTGGTCGCGGCCACCGAGTGGATCTCGTCCAAGATCACCGTCTCGACCCCACGGAGCGTCTCGCGGGCGGACGAGGTCAATAAGAGGTACAGCGACTCCGGCGTCGTGATCAGGATGTCGGGCGGCTGGCGCAGCATCCGGCGGCGTTCGCTCGCGTCGGTATCACCGGTGCGCACACCCACGGTGGGCACGTGGGCGAGGGGCGCTCCGAGCTCTTGGGCGGCCCGCTCGATGCCCGCCAGCGGCTCGCGCAGGTTCTTCTCTACGTCGACGGCCAACGCACGCAGCGGGGATACGTAGAGGACCCGGGTGCGCCGCTCGGTCTCGGGCGGTGGGAAGGCCGACAGCCGGTCGATCGCCCACAGGAACGCCGCGAGGGTTTTGCCGGAGCCGGTCGGCGCCAGCACCAACGTGTTGTTGCCTGCGGCGATGGGGGGCCAGGCGCCACGCTGGGCGTCGGTAGGCGCGTCGAACGACCCTTCGAACCATCGCAACGCGGCGGGGGAGAAGGTCGTGGGGTCCACGGATGAACCACGCTACCCGCTCGTTCGGACACCGTTGTGCCAGACCGGTTTGCCCGATGTCGGCAACGGTGTTGATATGGAGCGGTCGGCCGCGCCCGACGCGGCCACCCCCCTAGAAGGGAGAGCTGCATGCTGCCGTCGTCCTTCGAATATCACCGGGCGGACACCCTCGACGAGGCGCTCTCGCTGCTTTCGCAGCACGGCGAAGAGGCCAAGGTGCTCGCCGGCGGACAGAGCCTGATCCCTATGATGAAGCTGCGGTTCGCGACGCCCGGGCACCTCGTCGACATCAATCGGATCCCAGGCCTCGACGGGATCGAGGAACGCGACGGCGAGCTGCACCTCGGAACGCTGGTCCGCCACAAGGCCTTGGCCGCATCGGACGTGGTTCGCAAGGGCTATCCGACGATCGCGGATACGGCCCCGCAGATCGCCGACCCGATCGTGCGCAACCTCGGGAGCATCGGCGGTTCGCTGAGCCACGCGGACCCCGCCGGCGACCTCGCGTCGACGATGCTCGCGATGGGCGCGTCGGTGGTCCTCAGGAGCACGCGCGGTGAGCGGGTCGTCCCGATCGGCGAGTTCCTCGTGGACACGTTCACGACGAGCGCCGAGCCCGACGAGCTCCTCACCGAGATCCGCGTCCCGACGCCGCCGCCGCGCTCGGGCGGCACCTACCTGAAGCTCGAACGCAAGGTCGGCGACTGGGCGACCGTCGGCGTCGCCGTCGCGCTGACCCTGTCCAACGGGTCGATCGGGCGCGCCGGCATCGCTCTCACCGGCGTCGGGCTGAAGAACCTCCAGGCGACCGACGCCGAGCAGGCGCTCGCCGGGGCCGAGCCCACCGACGAGGCGTTCGCCGACGCCGGCCGCAAGGCCGCCGCGATCGCGTCGCCGGTGAGCGACGTGCGCGGGCCCGAGGAGTACAAGCGCCACATGATCGAGGTCTATGTCCGCCGAGGGCTCGCGCAGGCGCGCGACGACGCGACCGCGGCCTAACCGAGACACAGGGGGGACAGCGATGCAGATCACGGTCACGGTCAACGGCAGCGAGCACACCCTCGACGTCGAGCCGCGCGAGCTCCTGGTTCATATGATCCGCGAGGACCTGCGGCTCACGGGCACGCACATCGGTTGCGACACGTCCGGGTGCGGCGCATGCACGGTCCTGGTCGACGGGCAACCGGTGAAGTCCTGCACCATGTTCGGCGTGCAGGCCGACGGCCGGTCCATCACGACGGTCGAAGGGCTGATGGCGAACGGCGCCCTCAGCCCGATCCAAGCGGCGTTCAAAGAGGAACACGGCCTGCAGTGCGGCTACTGCACCCCCGGGATGATGCTCGTCGGTTCCGCCCTGATCGAGCAGAACGACGACCCGTCCGACGAGGACATACGGTGGGCGATCTCGGGCAACGTCTGCCGGTGTACCGGCTACATGAACATCGTCAAGGCGATCCAGGCGGCCGCCGCCGCCACACGCGACGCCTCCGTTCCCGCGAGCGCCTAAGGAGACCGTGATGGCTCAAGCAACCGAGGAGATCCGCGGCATCGGGCACAGCGTCAAGCGCAAGGAGGACGATCGGTTCATCCGAGGGCGCGGCAACTACATCGACGACATCCAGCTGCCAGGCATGTTGCACATGTCGATCCTCCGAAGCCCGTACGCGCACGCGAAGATCAACGGCGTCGATACCTCCGCCGCGTCGGCGGTCCCCGGCGTGATCGCCGTCGTGACCGGCGACCTGATGGCCCAGCACAATCTGGCGTGGATGCCGACCCTCTCGGGTGACACGGAGGCGGTGCTCGCCACCGACAAGGTGCGGTTCCAGGGCCAGGAAGTTGCGGCGGTGATCGCGACCGACCCCTACGTCGCACGCGATGCCCGCGATCTGATCGAGGTCGACTACGACCCGCTCGGCGTGGTCATCGATCCGAAGGGAGCGATGGCCGAGGGCGCGCCGGTGATCCGCGACGAGAAGGAAGGCCAGACCGACAACCACATCTACCACTGGGAATCCGGAGACAAGGACGCCACCGACGCTGCCTTTGCGCAGGCAGACAAAGTGGTGTCGCTCGACACCTTCTATCCGCGCTCCCACCCGTCACCGCTTGAGACATGCGGGTGTATCGCCGACGTCGACTCGGCGACCGGCCAGGCGACGATCTATATGACCTCGCAGGCGCCGCACCTGATCCGCACGGTGTTCGCGCTGGTGGCGGGTCTGCCCGAGGAGAACATCCGGGTGATCTCGCCCGACCTCGGCGGCGGGTTCGGCAACAAGGTGCCGGTGTATCCGGGGTATGTCGTCGCGACCGCCGCGTCACTGCTGCTCGGCCACCCGGTGAAGTGGATCGAGGATCGCAGCGAGAACCTCATCTCGACCGGCTTCGCTCGCGACTTCCACATGCACGGAGAGATCGCGCTCAAGAACGACGGCACGATGCTCGGGCTGCGCACGTCGCTCCTGGCCGACGAGGGGGCGTTCCACGCCGACGCGCAGCCGTCGAAGTTCAAGGTCGGACTGTTCCACATCGTGACCGGCTCCTACACGTTCCCGGATGCCCATGTCGTTGCCGACGGGTACTACACCAACAAGGCGCCCGGCGGTGTCGCCTACCGGTGCTCGTTCCGCGTGACCGAAGCGTCGTATCTGATCGAGCGACTGGTCCAGAACGCGGCGTATGAGCTCGGGATGGACCCGGCCGACATCCGGAAGAAGAACTTCATCCCCGAGGACGCCTTCCCCTACGAATCGGCAACCGGGTTCGTCTACGACTCCGGGAACTACCGGGGTGCGATGGACAAGGCCCTAGAGATGATCGGCTACGACGAGCTCCGCGCCGAGCAGGCGAAGATGCGCGCGCAGGGCAAGTACTGGGGGATCGGCCTCGCGTCGTTCACCGAGGTCGTCGGCGCCGGCCCACACAAGGACTACGACATCATCGGCGTCAAGATGAACGACGGCGCCGAGTTGCGTATCCACCCGACCGGCAAGGCGATCCTCAAGATCTCCTCGATCACGCAGGGACAGGGGCACGAGACGACCTTCGCCCAGATCGTCGCCGAGGAACTCGGGATCCAGCCTGAGGACATCAAGGTGCAGCACGGCGACACGGACAACACGCCCTACGGCCTCGGCACCTACGCCTCTCGTTCGACCCCGACGGTCGGCGCGGCGACGGCGATGGTGTCGCGCCGTGTGCTCGAGAAGGCGAGGAAGATCGCCGCGCACCTGCTCGAGGTCGACGAGGACGACGTCGAGTTCACCCGCCCGAACTTCACGGTGAAGGGCGCGCCCGAGAAGGCCGTCACGATCCAAGACGTCGCGTTCGCCGCGTACACGAACTTCCCCGACGGGATGGAGTCCGGGCTCGAGGGGGCGTACTACTACGACCCGCCCAACCTGACGTTCCCGTTCGGGACGTACGCGGTCGCCGTCGAGGTCGACGTCGAGACCGGTGTCTGGAAGGTCCAGCGGATGGTCGCGGTCGACGACTGCGGCGTCCGGATCAATCCGATGATCGTCGAGGGGCAGATCCACGGCGGGCTGGCCGAGGGCTATGGGATCGCGGCGATGGAGGAGATCACGTTCGACGAGAACGGCAACTGCATCGGTTCGAACTTCACCGACTACCTGCTGCCGACGTCGTGGGAAACGCCGAAGTTCGAGCTGGGCGAGACGGTGACGCCGTCGCCGCATCACCCGATCGGCGCGAAGGGCGTGGGGGAGTCCGCGACCGTCGGGTCGCCGGCCGCCTACGTGAACGCGGTGATCGACGCGCTGCAGCCGTTCGGCGTGACCAACATCGACATGCCGCTCACCTCGGCGAAGGTGTGGCAGGCGATCCAGAACGCACAGGCCGCCAAGGCGTGAAACCGGATCTGCTCGAGCTCGGCGCCACCCTGTCACGGCGGGGCGAGCCGTTCGTACTCGCGACCGTCGTGTGGAGCAGGGCACCGTCGTCGGGCAAGCCGGGGTCGACCGCGTTGATCACGCGGGAAGGTGCGATCCACGGTTGGCTCGGTGGCGCGTGCGCCGAGCCGACCGTGATCCGGGAGTCGTTGAAGGCGATGGGCGAGGGCTCACCCCGTGTGCTGTTCCTCGGGACGCCGGAGGAGCTCGAGGCCACGGAGGCGCGGGCCGGGATGATCCGGATCCCGATCGCGTGCCAGAGCGAGGGAGCGTTGGAGGTCTATGTGGAACCGGTCCTGCCGTCGCCACACCTCGTTGTGATCGGGCGGTCGCCGGCCGTTGATGCGCTCGCTCGTATGGCGCACGCGCTGGGCTGGCGCGCCGTGGTCGTCGATGACGGCGGGAGCGCGGAGGAGCACGACGCCCCCTCGGTGGTGACGTCGCTCGACCTCGCCGCCGCGGACGTGACGGCCGGGTCGTTCGTCGTGGTCGCGACCCAGGGCCACTACGACGAGGACGCGCTGCAGCGAGCGCTCGAGACGCCGGCGGGATACGTCGGGTTGGTGGCCTCGCGTAAGCGCGCCGAGTCGGTGCTCGGCTATCTGCGCGATCGCGGCGTAGCGGACGACGCGCTGGCCCGCGTGCACGCGCCGGCCGGTTTGGACCTCGGCCACATCCCCAACCAGGAGATCGCGGTCGCGATCCTCGCCGAGCTCGTCCAGCTCCGCGCGGGCGGCCGGCTCGAGCCGCCGCCGGTGGCCGAGCCGCGGCACGAGGCGATCGATCCCGTCTGCGGGATGACCGTCGATGTGGCGACCGCCCGCTATGCCACCACGCACGACGGCCGCACGTACTACTTCTGTTCCGCGGGCTGTCTCGAGCGGTTCACCGCCGACCCCGCGGCCTTCGTCCCGGTCGCGACCGAGGCCTGACGAGATGCAGATCGAGAACGAGTTCACGGTTGCAGCTCCCGCCGACGCGTTGTGGGCCTACCTGCTGGACGTCGAGAAGATCGCGCCGTGCATGCCGGGCGCCGAGCTGACCGAGACGGTCGACGACCGCAACTGGAAGGGAACCGTCCACGCGAAGTTCGGGCCGGTGTCGATGTCGTTCGCGGGCACGGTGACGATGGAGGAACGCGACGACGCCGCGCACCGGGTCGTGCTCAAGGCCAAGGGGATGGAGCAGAAGGGCAAGGGCGCCGCGAACGCGTCGGTCACGTCCTGGCTCGAGCCGACCGCCGACCCAGCGATCACGACGGTGAAGATGCAGGCCGACATCACGCTGACCGGCGCCGCCGCGCAGATGTCCCGTGGGCTACTTCCGGAGATCTCGAAGAAGCTCACCCAGCAGTTCGCCGATTGTCTCCAGGCGGGGATGGCGGCGGAAGCGGCCGCACCGGCGGCCACGACGCCGGGAGCTCCCGCGCCGCAGTCGCCACCCGCCGCCGCCGGCAAGCCCGTCGGTGGGATCGGCCTGGGGCTCGCCGCGTTGTGGGCGACGATCGTCGGGTTCTTCCGCCGGCTCTTCGGCGGCGGCAAGACCACCTGAACGCCGCGTCAGCTCGCGGCGTGCGTCTGCATCAGGCCGAGGAGCTTCTGCGTCGTCCGCAGGTTCCGGATCGTGAGCTCGCCGTAGTCGGCGTGTCCGCTCAACTTGATCATCGCGGTCTTGGTCAGCGTCGCGAACGGCGCCGACCAGTACAGCGCGTAGGTGCCTGCCTTCACCGCTTCGAGCTCCGGCTTCGGCGTCACGCGTTTCGCGAGTTCCTTCGGGGTGAGCGCGGCGGTCGTGAAGATCACGTTGTAGCGCATCGAGCCGTCGTCGACGTCCCAGTCCTTCGGGATCTGCCGCACGACGGTCTTCATCTGGGCGAGATCGAGAACGACGACGCGCGCGTGATACCCGAACGCGTCGGACAGGCCGCGCTCGATCGTGCGGACCACGGCCGGGCCGTTCGCCTTCCGTGATCCTGCCACGACGTTGCCGCTCTGGATGAATGTGGTGGGTTCGACGAAGCCGAGCTCGGCGAACGTCTGTTGGAGATCGCGCATCGCGATCTTGTTCCGCCCGCCGACGTTGATCCCGCGCAGGAGCACGACGATGGTCTGCATCCGCGCATCCTAAGGTGTGCCCGTGTCGGACAACGATGGACAACCGGCGTTCCGCGAGGGTCCCGGGTTCCGGTCGTGGCTGCGCGGAACGCCCACCGCCGGCCGGCCGAACCTCGTCGGGGGCGTGATGCTCGAAGGTGGCGCCAAGGACGTCGACAACGCCTGGCGATGGTTCCTTGCGCGCGCCGAGCACGGCGACATCGTCGTCCTGCGCGCGACGCCCGACGAGGGGTACGACGAGTGGCTCGGTACGCTCGCGTCCCTTCGCTCGTTCCAGACCTTGCAGCTCACGGAGCCCGCGGCGGCCGAGGATCCGTTCGTGATCGGGTCGATCGAGAAAGCCGACGGCCTGTTCATCGCCGGCGGGGATCAGTCCGACTACGTCCGCGTCTGGACGGGAACGCCGATCCAGCGGGCGGCAAACGCGGCGATCGCGGCGGGCGTGCCCGTTGGCGGGATCAGCGCCGGCTTGGCCGTGCTCGGCGATTTCTCATTCACGGCCGAGCGCGACACCGTCACGTCCGAGGAAGCGCTCGCCGACCCGTTCGACGACCGGGTGCGGCTGACTCGTGGGTTCCTCGCGGTCCCCGGGCTCGAGACCACGATCACGGACTCGCACTTCTCGGAGCGAGCGCGTCTCGGGCGGCTCCTCGTCTTCATGGCGAGAGCGCTCGCCGCTGGCTGGGCCAAGGAGGTGCGGGGCATCGGGATCGACGAGGAGACCGCCGCGCTCCTCGAGTCCGACGGCACCGCGACCATCACAGGCTCGGGCGGTACGTGGTTCCTGCGGATGACGACTGATGATGTCGCGTCGTGCACGCCGGGCCAGCCCTTGTCGACCAAGCCGATCCGAGCCTTCGTTGCCGGAGCGGGGGCGATCTTCGACCTGACGTCATGGAGCGGCGACGGCGACGTGAGAAGCGTCGAGGCGGCGGACGGCTCGGTGCGGATCGACGGCCAGTAGCGGATGTTAGATCCCGCGCGAGGCCTACCGCGATGCGAGCCGGGGCCGGGCAACCTCCGCGACTTCTTCGATCTCTCCGGGTCGCCGCCCAAGGGGAAGCTGATCTTGCCACCGCGCACATGTCCGAAGCCGTCGCCGGCGCAGCGGACGCTGGCGGCGACCGA
>DASYOY010000195.1:0-46020 GCA_036007245.1 Actinomycetota bacterium
TTGCCGGGCAGCCCGGTGAGGGGCGACTCGTCCTTCATCTCGCGCTTGCGGCGCAGCACGCCGCGCACGCGCGCGAGCAGCTCGGGCGTGTCGAACGGCTTGACGATGTAGTCGTCCGCGCCGATCGCGAACCCCTCGAGCTTGTCGGCGGACAGGCCGCGCGCGGTGAGGATGATCACGGAGATCGTCGCGGTTCGGGGGTCTTGGCGGAGCGACCGCGTGAGCTCGAATCCGTCGACGTGCGGCATCATCACGTCGGTGATCACGAGGTCGGGCGCATCCTGGCCCACCTGATCCATCGCCTGCTGCCCGTCGTTCGCGACGCGCACCTGATACCCGGCGGCCGCGAGCTCGATCTCGAGCAGTCGGGCGATGAAGGGGTCGTCGTCGACGACCAGCAGCTTCTCGCCGCTGGTCTCGGCGCCCTGCTCGACGTCGCTCACCGCACCCCTATCCCCGATCGGACCGATCCGGCCCTGCCGACCTCACCGACGGATGTCCCCGTGCACTGGGTCATCGGCCGGAACCGCCCGCGAGCTTACCGTCCTTCCTCGGCCCGACCGCGCAGGCTCGGGCCCTTCGCCGCCACGCGTGGCACGATGACCCCGGCACAGCGACCGCGAGAGGGGCACGAGGGATGCAGGTGTTGGAAACCTTCCTGGACGCGATGGGCGATACGCCCCTGGTCCGGCTGCATACCGTCACGCGCGGGCTCGAGCCCACGATCCTCGCGAAGCTCGAGATGCTGAACCCCGGCGGCTCGGTCAAGGACCGGATCGGGATCCGCATGATCGAAGACGCCGAGCGCCGCGGGCTGCTCGGCCCGGGCGGCACGATCGTCGAACCGACCTCCGGCAACACCGGCCATGGCCTGGCCATCGCAGCGGCGATCCGCGGGTACCGGTGCATCTTCGTGATGCCGGACAAGATGAGCGCGGAGAAGATCGCGCTCTTGCGCGCCTACGGCGCCGAGGTCGTGATCACGCCGACCGCCGTGGCGCGCGAATCCCCGGAGTCCTATTACTCCGTCGCGGACCGGCTCGCGCGCGAGATCCCCGGTGCCTTCCAACCGAACCAGTACTTCAACCAGGTGAACCCTCAGACGCACGAGGCCGTCACCGGTCCCGAGATCTGGGAACAGACCGAGGGGAAGATCGATCTGTTCGTCGCGGGCGTCGGCACCGGGGGCACGATCACCGGCGTCGGCCGCTATCTGAAACGGATGAAGCCCGACATCGTGATCGTCGGCGCGGACACCGAGGGCAGCGTGTACACCGGCGACGACCCGCGGCCGTACCTCACCGAAGGCATCGGCGAGGACTTCTTCCCAGAAACGTTCGACCCGAGCGTCGTCGATCGCTGGGTGCGTGTCCCCGACAAGGACGCATTCCTGATGGCGCGGGCCGTGACCCGCCAGGAGGGCATCCTCGTCGGCGGTTCCGCAGGCTCGGCCGTCGCGGCGGCACTCACCGTCGCCCGCGACTTCGACGCCAACACGACGATCGTCGTCCTGTTGCCCGACACCGGACGCCAATACCTGTCGAAGATCTACAGCGACGGGTGGATGCGCCAGTACGGGTTCCTCGAGGGGCCCGAGACGATCACGGTCGACCGGGTGCTCGCCGCGAAGGCGGGGGCGCTCCCGGAACTGATCACGGTCAGCGCGCACGACAAGGTGCGCCAGGCGGTCGACCTGCTGCAGGAGCACGGCATCTCACAGGCCCCGGTGGTGCGCGACCACTCGACCGACGTCGCGCAGTTCGTCGGGTCGATCCGCGACCGCGAGCTCCTCGAGCGCGTGTTCCGCGATCCCGACGCGCTGCAGGCCGACGTCGCCGAGGTGATGGCGCCGCCGATCCCGACCGTGGAGCGCCACGCGAGCGTGGACGATGCGTTCGCCGAACTTGAACGCGCGCCGGCGGTGCTCGTGAGCGCCGGCGGCGTCGTGATCGGCGTCCTCACCCGCAGCGACCTCCTGGACTTCCTGGCGCACCATCGGCAACCCCCGGCCACCTGAGCGTGCGGTCCCTCGGGGTCGACGTCGGCGGGGAGCACCGCAAGGACCTCGACGTCGTCGTGCTCGACGACGACCGCCAGGTCGCGGCCGTCGGCTCGCAGGTCGCGGTCCGCAGGCTCCGCGAGATGATCGAGACGTATCGGCCTGACGTGGTCTGCGTGGACGGTCCGCCCGGGTGGGCCGCCACGGGCGACCGGTCACGCCTCGCGGAGCGCGAGCTCAAGCTCCTCGGGATCCAGGCGTACTACACGCCCGACAAGGCGACCGGCGAGACGAATCCGTTCTACGGATGGATGCGGAACGCCCTCGCGGCGTTCCGCGCGGCGGATCGCGCGGGGTTCCCCGTGTACCGGTCGGGCTCGATCCGCGGGTCCGCGGTCGAGGTCTTCCCGCATGCGTCGGCGACCGTGCTCGCCGGATGCCTCGCTCCGGCGCGGCAGACCCCGTCGGCCAAGCGCGCCTGGCGTGCGGCGATCCTTCGCAATCACCACGTGCCGACGGCCCAGCTCGCGACGCTCGACCACGTCGACGCGGCGCTGTGTGCCCTCACGGGACTGATCGGCCTCAAGCTCGGCGATCCGTTCGCCCCCGGCGCGCCTGTGGAGGGGCGGATCGTGCTCCCCGCGCGCGTCGTCCCCGCAGCCGGGTACCGTCGGTGCGTGCAGACGCGGGCCGTGACGACCGAGCCGCTCATCACGTTCTGTGCGTGCGGGTGCGGCGAGCAGGTTCCGCTCGGCCGGGAGTTCCGGCCGGGCCACGACCGGCGGCTGATGGTCCAGTTGGAGCGCGCGGTCGCTGACGGCGATCGCGCGCGGGCGGAGCTCGAACGGCGAGGCTGGACGTGACGCAGGACCACCGCGACACCCGCGCGATCCACGTCGGGCAAGATCCAGACGCGGCGTTCGGCGCCGTCTCCGTGCCGATCTACCAGAACTCGACGTTCGCCCAATCCGACATCGCCGACCCGAAGGTCTGGGACTACGGACGGTCCGGGAACCCGACCCGCGACGCGTTCGAGCGCGCCCTGGCCTCGCTGGAGGGCGGCGGGCGGTGCTTCGCCTTCGCGAGCGGGATGGCGGCCGAGACGACGCTGCTGCTGACGCTTCGCCCAGGTGATCATGTGGTGCTCGCCGACGACGTATACGGCGGGACGTATCGACTGTTCACGAAGGTGCTCGGCCCGTGGGGGCTCGAGCTCTCGACGTGCGACCTCGCCGACGCCGACGCGCTGGCCGACGCGATCCGCCCCGAGACGCAGTTCGTCTGGGTGGAGACGCCGTCCAACCCGTTGCTCAAGGTCGTGGACATCGAAGCGGTCGCGGCGCTCGCGCACGCGACCGGCGCGAAGGTCGTCGTCGACAACACGTTCGCGTCGCCCGCGCTGCAGCAGCCGCTACTGCTCGGCGCCGATGTCGTCGTGCACAGCGTGACGAAGTACATCGGCGGCCATTCCGATCTGATCGGCGGCGCGGTGATCACGAGCGACGCCGACCTGATCGAAGCGGTCGGGTTCCTCGTGAACGCCGTCGGCGCCGTGCCGGGGCCGATGGACGCGTTCCTCGCGCTCCGCGGCCTTCGAACCCTCGGCGTACGGATGCGCCGCCACAGCGAGAACGCGGCCGCGATCGCCCGGTTCCTCGTCGACCACGCGATGGTCAACCAGGTGTACTACCCGGGCCTCGCAGATCATCCGGGTCACGGGATCGCCGCCGGCCAGATGGCGGCGTTCGGCGGGATGGTGTCGTTCCTCGTGGACTCGGCGGAGGAAGCGTCGCGGATCGCGCGCGGCACCCGTCTGTTCGTGCTCGCGGAATCGCTCGGCGGGGTCGAATCGTTGATCGAGCTGCCCGGGCCGATGACCCACGCCAGTGTCAGTGGGTCCGACCTCGAGGTGCCGGCGGAGCTTGTGCGCCTATCGGTGGGGCTGGAGCATCCCGACGATCTGATCGCCGATCTCGACCAGGCGTTCGGCTAGCGGATCACCAGATCGCCGTCCGGCGTGCTGAGCCCGACGGCGACGACACCGGGGTTCCCCTTCACGAACCGAACCGGGAGCGACGCCTCACCCGTCCACGTCCCGAACCGGTCTGCATCTCCCGACACCTCGACCCATGCGATGTCTCCGGCGCCTGAGCGGTGCGGCGCCGCCCGAGCCCCCGGGTGGGCACCGGGCGGGCCCGTCCACTCGATGAAGAACGGCAGGTCCGGGGTGCGTTTCGGATCGTCGATCCCGGCGCCGCGCCAGGCCACGACCCGACCGTCCGGCAACGTCCGCGATCCGGGCTCCAGCGCAAGGCCGAGCCGCTCGACGGTCACGTCGATCGCGTCATCGCCGAGGCACAGCGCGAACCACCGATCACCGTCAGCGATCCGGTCGGCGATCGCTTGTCCGAGCACCGTGGTCGCCGCAACCTCCGGATCGACGATCGAGATCAGCTCGAGATACCGCGCATCGCCGAGCGAGATGATCCGATTCGCGGTTCCCCAACGCGGGTGGACGCCGCCGGGCACCGACCCGAGCCCGTACGTCTCGTCGAACCGCGTTGCGGCCGCATCGAGATCACGAACCGCGTAGACGACGTGGTCGATCCGGAGGCTCACGCCTCGGACGCGCGCTTGAAGTACGCCACCGTCGACACGCCGCCCTGTGGCGTGGGCTGGGCAACGACGGACACGAGCTCCCATCCGTCCTCGCCGAACGTGTTCAAGATCTCGCCCGGGTTGTGCTCAAGCAACGGCGCCACGAAGTACTCCCACTTGTTCAACACGCGGCCTCCCTCTCAGTCGTTAGCCAGCAACTGCTCGCGAACGTGGCGGATGCACACGCCCATGATCACATCGAGGCCGCCGTCGGTCGCGATGGCGGCGGCCTCCTCGCTCACGATGTCCTCCTGCAGCCACAGCACCTTCGCGCCGATCGCGACGGCGTCGCGCGCGACCTCGGGCGTGTGCTCGGCACGCCGGAACACGTCCACGACGTCGACCGGGAGATCGGCCGGAAGGTCCCGCAACGACGCGTAGGCCGGCTCGCCGAGTACCTCCGTCTCGTTCGGGTTCACCGGCACGATCCGATAGCCGTGCCGCTGGAGGTAGCGCGCAACCTCGAACGACGGCCGGCCCGGCCTCGACGACAGCCCCACCACCGCGATCGTGTGCACGTCGCCGAGCAACGCTCGGAGCTCCCGGTCCTCCGCGGTCAGGTCACGGCCCACGGCGCCTCCTTCCGGATCGTCCCGAGGAGCGCGTGGACCATGAAGCCCGTCGCGCCCCAGACCGTCGTGTCGCCGTTGACGTACCACCAGCCGCGCCACGTCATCCCGTTCTCCTCGCGAAGCGTGCGCTGCTCCTCGATCGTTGCGAGCTCCCGCAACCGCACCCGCACGACCCGGGCGATCTCGGCATCGCTGACCATGAGCGTCGGGAGCTCCGCCAGCACCGCGACGAACGGCGTCACGAGGATGCCGCTCACGGAGGTGTGGATCGGCGGCAACGCGCCGAGGACCGCGTCGGCAGCCACGTTGATCCCGAGCTCTTCGGCCGTCTCGCGGAGCGCGGTGGCGCGAAGGTCCGCGTCGCCCGGGTCGTGTAACCCACCGGGGAACGACATCTCGCCCGCGTGCCGCGAGAGCATCGCCGCACGCTCGGTGAACACGAGCTCGGGGTCGTCGCGGCCGACGAGCAGCGCGAGCACCGCGGCCAGCCGGTCGCCGGGCTCGGGCTGCGGCGACGGCGCGGGGTCGAGCACGGGCGAGAGCGCGGCAGCGAGGTCGAGCATCGGCTCCATCGTACGGAGGGGCGCCGCGCACGTCGGCGGTTTCCGGTAGCGTCCGGCTCGATGCCGACGGACCGAGCAGACGCCGCCGCGGCTGCCGTCGACGCCGACGAGGTGCTCGCGATCGCCCAGGCGCTGATCCGGGCGCGGTCGGAGAACCCCGGCACGACCGAGGACGCCGCGGCCGAGGTCGCCACGGGCGTGTTGCTCGGGCTCGGCGCCGTGCCCGACACGGTGCGCGGCGACGCCGGCCGCCCGAGCGTCGTCGCGACGATCGGCGGCGATGCGGGTCCGAGCCTCGCCTGGAACGGGCACCTCGACACCGTGCCGGCGGGCTCCCTCGATACGTGGTCGGTCGATCCGTTCGCCGGTGAGGTTGTGGACGGCCGATTGATCGGCCGGGGCGCGTCCGACATGAAAGGTCCGGTGGCGGCGGCGCTCGTCGGAGCCGCCGCGGTCGTGCACGCAGGCGTCGAGCTCGCGGGGTCCCTCACGTTCCATCTCGTCGCCGACGAGGAGCTTGCGGGCACCCACGGTACGCAGGTGTTGCGCGACCGAGGCCTGCTCACCCAGGACGCCGCGATCGTCGGTGAGCCGAGCAACCTCGAGATCGCGCTGGCCGAGCGTGGTGGCGCTTGGGTGACCGCGACGACGTATGGCGCGGCCGCCCACGGATCGCAACCGCACCGCGGCGTCAATGCGATCACGGCCATGGCGCGATTCCTCATCCGGCTGCACGAGGTCATCCCCGACACGGTCCATCCGCTCTGCGGACGAGCGACCGTGAACGCCGCGCTGATCGAGGGCGGCAGCGCGCCCAACATGGTGCCGGACCGGTGCGTCGTTGACATCGACCGGCGAACGATCCCGGGCGAGAGCGACCCCGAGAAGGTGCTGGCGCCCTTCCGATCGCTCGCCGACGACCTCAAGGCCGACGACCCGACGCTCGACCTGCGGACCGAGATCCGCGAGTGGATCTTGGCCGCCGAGTCCCCCGCCGATACGCCGATCGCCGAAGCGATCCGCACGGCGACCGCCGACCAGACCGGCGCGGTTCCACCCGACGTCGGATTCACCGGGATCACGGACGCCCGGTTCTATCTGAACGACGCCGCGATCCCCACCGTGATCTTCGGGCCCGGCGACCTCGCGGTCGCGCATACCGCGAACGAATCGATCGGTGTCGAGGACCTCATCACCGGCGCCCGGACCTACGCACGGATCTTCGCCTCGTTCCTGGGCGCCTGACCCGGCCCACACCGGCATCGGGCCCGACTCGGGCTATCCTTAACGTGATGAACACAGCCACCGCTCCGCTGACCGTTACCGACGCCGCCGCGCGCAAGATCGCGCAGCTCGCGGCGAAGGAGGGCCGTGCCGAGCCGATCTTGCGCCTGCGCGTCGTCGCGGGAGGGTGCTCGGGGTTCTCCTACGAGCTCGGCTTCGACGAGGCGGCGGCCGCCGACGACCACGTGATCGTGGGCGCCGACGGCGTGCGGGTGCTGGTCGACCCCCGGAGCGCGCCGATCATCGACGGGTCGACCCTCGAGCTCGATGCGTCGCTGCTGGGAGGCGGGCTCAAGGTGAAGAACCCGCGGGCCACGCACGAGTGCGCCTGCGGCGACTCGTTCGCGATCTGACGGACTCCGACACGCGGGACGGTATCCTCCGGCCATGCCTAAGGCCGACTCCACGCAATGGCGCGACCTGCACCACGAGGTGGTCACGTCGGGCCTGTGCACGGGCTGCACGGCGTGCATCGTCGCGTGTCCGTTCCACGTCCTCGGCTATGAGGACAACTACCCCGTGCAGCTGGAAGAGGGTGCGCCGGACCACTGCACGCACGGCGACAACGGGTGCTCGCTCTGCACGCTCGCGTGCCCTCGATTCCGCGAGTGGGAGTCCGAGATCGACGAGACGCTGTTCGGGCGCACGCGCGCGCCGGAGGAAGTGATCGGGCCGTACCAGGAGATCTACCTGGCCCGGGCAACGGCGCCCGAGGCGCTGATGGCGGGACAGGACGGCGGCGTCGTGAGCGCGCTGCTGATCTGGGGCCTCGAGACCGGTCGGATCGACGGCGCCGCGACATCGGTGCTGTCGACCGAACGGCAATGGGACTGCGAGCCCGCGATCGTCACCGACCGCGAGGGTGTGCTCGCCGCCGCCGGCAGCCGGTACACCTACAGCGCGAACCCGCTCGCGTTGCTCAAGGCCGCGGAACTCGGCCTGTCCAAGGTCGCGCTCGTCGGGATGGGGTGCCAGACCTCGATCACCGGCGTGATGCAGGCGCGCCGAGTGAACAAGTGGCGCAAGAAGATCGCGTGGACGTTCGGTCTGCTGTGCTCCAAGTCGTTCACGTACGACGGACTGATGGTGGAGATCGCGCAGGAAGAGCTCGGCCTGGACCTCGATCATCTGGCGCGCGTGAACATCAAGGGCCGGCTGCTCTTCTACACCGACACCGGCGACGAGATCGTCTACCCCTTGAAGCAGAGCCACCGGTTCACCCGGCCCGGCTGCCTGCACTGCCCGGACTTCGCCGCCGAACACGCCGACATCTCGTTCGGCGGGCTCGGCCAGGGCGACGGCTGGACGCTGTCGATCGTGCGCACCGAGCGCGGGTGCGAGATCTGGGACGAGGCGACCGCCGCCGGACTGCTCGAATCCAAGCGGGCCGCCGACGCCGATCCGGACGCCGTGGCGCTGATGTTCAAACTCGCGATCAAGTCACGCCAGCGTTGGCCCGGGCACGAGGAGCTCGCCACGGCCGGGTCGACGCCCGGCCTGACCGGCGCGTGAACCCTCGTTCGGCCTAGCCAGGGCGGCCCACCGACGACCCCCCGGGCTCGGGACTTCACCGCGTGTGGCCTGCGCCGATAATCGTGGGGAGCAGGTCCCCCGCCGGGGGACGCCGAACGCTGCACGGATGATCGGGGGCACTGTCGATGGCTGAGCCGGCGCAGACCACGCGCCCCGCGCCGCTGCGCCGCGACGCCGTCCTCGAGGCGGTCACGTTCGCCGCCGAACGGCTGTTGCTGGCCGCCGATTGGCACGACACGATCGATGAAGTGCTCGCGCGGTTCGGCATCGCCGCCGGCGTGTCGCGCTCGACGATCCTGCGCGCGGACCCCGACGAGCATGCCGGACCACTCGTCACGGCCGAGGCTGAGTGGTGCGCCCCGGGCGTGCCGTCGATGACCGACCACTCCACACTGCGCAGCGCACCGTGGCTGCCTCGGTTCGCTCGATGGGTCGACGCGATGTCCGCCGGCCAACCGATCGTCGGCGACGTCGACACGTTCCCGCTCGAGGAGCAGGAGGACTTCACGGCGCAGGGCATCGCGTCCCTCGCCTACTACCCGATCACCGTCGAGGGCAGCTGGTGGGGATGCATCGGGTTCGACGATTGCGATGGCCGACGCGCGTGGGTGCTGTCCGACCTCGACGGCGTGCGCACGGCCGCGGCGATGCTCGGTGCCGCGATCACCCGTCAGCGGCAGGAAGAACGTCTGCGCGACGCCGAGACCCGGTACCGCGGCGTCGTCGAACGGATCCCAGCCGTGACCTACGTCGACGAGTCGACGCCCGACGGTGTGCGGATGTCGTTCCTGTCGCCGCAGATCGAGTCACTCCTCGGCTATCCCGCGACGCTGTTCCTCGACGAGCCCGACACGTGGTTCGACGTGGTGCACCCGGACGACCAGGAGCGCGTCGACGCCGCCGCGCGGCTCGCCGGCGCGAACGGGACGCCGTTCGACGAGGAGTACCGGATGCGTCACGCCGACGGCCGCTGGATCTGGGTGCACGACACCTCTACGCCGTTGCAGGCGCCCGACGGTGAGGTGAGCACGTACTTCCAGGGGTTCCTGGTGGAGATCTCGGCGCGCAAGGAAGCCGAGGCGGCCAGGGCCGAGGCCGAGCACCGGTACCGCACGATGGTCGAAGCGCTCCCGGCCGTGACCTACATCGACGAACCGGTCGAGGGCGAGGACATCAACGCCACGATGCCGTTCGTGAGCCCGCAGATCGAGACCGTGCTGGGCTATCCACCCGAGCGGTTCCTGCAGGACAGCAGGTTCTGGTTCGAGCTGATGCACCCCGATGACTACGCGCGCTTGACCGATACGGGCGACCTCAGCGTTTCGAACGTCTGGGAGAGCACGCAGGAGTACCGGATGCGCCACGCGGACGGGCACTGGGTCTGGGTGCAGGACACGTCGAGACCGGTGTTCGACGACGACGGCGAGCTCATCTTCTTCCAGGGATTCCTGATGGACGTCTCGAAGCGGCACGAGGCAGAGGAGCGGCTGCGCGCGGCCGAGCAACGGTTCCGCGTGCTGGTCGAGCAGATGCCGGCGGCGATCTACACCGAATCGATCGAAACCGGGGGCGCCAACGGGCTCGCGATCGACTACCTCAGCCCGCAGTTCGAGCGGCTGTTCAAGGTGCCGCCCGAGACGATCCTCGGCGACACCGCGCATTGGCCGAGGCTCGTCCATCCCGAGGACCGGGCGCTGTTCGAATCCGAGAACGAGCGCGTCAACAGCTCGGGCGAGCCCTTCTCGATGGACTACCGGATCACGGCCGGTGACGGTTCGACGATCTGGGTGCACGACGAAGCGCAGCTCATCCGTGATGAAGACGGCCGGCCGGCGTACTGGCAAGGGTTCCTCACCGACGTCACCGAGCGGGTCGAAGCCGCCGAGCGGATCCGGGTGGCCGAGGAGCGCTATCGACAGATCGTCGAACACACCCCGGTGATCACGTACCAGGAGGTGCCGGCCGAGGACGGAGCCTTCAGCGACTCGTCATCGATGTTCTACGTGAGTCCGCAGATCGAGCAGATCCTCGGCTACCCCCTGGAGCGATGGGCCGAGCCGGGGTTCTGGGCGAGCATCACGGTGCCCGAGGACATGGCGGTGGTCGAGGGCGACGCGCGCGCCGGCGAGAGCGGCGACACGTACCGCGGGGAGTATCGGATGCGCGCCGCCGACGGCCGCGTCGTGTGGTTCCACGACGAAGCCCAACTGATCCGCAACATCGACGGTGAGCCCGTGTCGTGGCAGGGCGTGATGGTGGACGTCACCGAGCGGCAGGAAGCCGAGCAGGAGCTGCGGCTCGCGCGCGAACGCTTGGAAGCCCTGATCGAGCACATCCCGGCGATCGTCTATCGCGAGTCCGACGACGAGGACCCCGCGAAGTTCTTCGTGAGCCCGCAGGTCGAGCGGATCCTGGGATACACGCCGGAACAGTGGACCTGGACCGACGACTTCTGGGTCGACCGCCTGCACCCGGATGACCGCGAGCGGGTGCTGGCCGTAGACGCCGAGTCGGGGCGCACCCATCAGCCGTATTCCATCGAGTACCGCTTCCGACGCGCCGACGGCGGCTACGTCTGGCTCCAGGAAGAAGCGGTCTTCCTTGGGTCCGAGCCCGGTGGGCAGGGGGCCTGGCAGGGCCTCCTGTTCGACATCACCGCGCGCAAAGAGGCCGAGGAGCAGCTCCGCGCGAGCGAGCTCGTCCAGAGCGCAACCGTCGAGCACCTGCCCGCCATCGTCTACCGCGAACCGCCGGACGGGCCGGTCGCCGGGTCGGTGTACGTGAGCCCGCAGGTGCAGGAGTTGCTGGGCTACACGCAGGAAGAATGGATCATGTCCGAGGTCGACTTCTGGGCCGCGCACATCCATCCGGACGATGCGCCCTCGGTGCTCGCCGCAAACACGCGCGCGAACGCGACGAAACAGCCGTTCGGCGCGGAGTACCGCTTCCAGCACGCCGACGGCTCGTACCGATGGATGCACGACGAGGCGACGTTCGTGCCCGACGTCGGCGGCGGCTGGTGGCAGGGGTTCATCATCGACATCACCGAGCGACGCGCCGCGGAGGCGCAGCTACGCGATGCCGAAGAGCGGTTCCGCCTGATCGTCGAGCGCGGACCCGCGGTCTTCTATCAGCAGGAGTTCGATCCGGACGATCCGGATGTCTCACGCACCACCTACATCTCACCGCAACAGAGCGCGATGTTCGGCTACTCCGACGCGGAGATGCTCGAAGACCAGACCCTGTGGACCAAGACGATCCATCCGGATGACCGGGAACGCGTGCTTGCCGCCGACATCGCGAGCAACCGCAACGTCGATGAGAACTTCTCGTTGGAGTACCGGATGATCAGCAAGGACGGGCGGATCGTGTGGGTGCAGGACACCTGCTCACTCGTCCGGGTCGCGGGGAAGGCTCCCTACTGGCAGGGATTCATCCTCGATATCACCGAGCGCAAGCGGGCGGAGGATCAACTCGCGCGCGCGCTGGAGGTGGAGCGCGAGGCCACGCGCCGGCTCCGTGCCCTGGATGACATGAAGAACACGTTCCTCCAGGCGGTGTCGCACGACCTGCGCACGCCGCTCGCGGCGATCCTCGGGCTCGCGATCACGCTCGAGCGGGGCGACGTCCACCTCGACGAGGACGACGCGAAGGATCTCGCACGGCGGATCGCCGGCAACGCGCGCCGACTGGATCGCCTCGTCACGAACCTGCTCGACCTCGACCGACTCGCTCGCGGGATCGTCGCGCCGAACCTGCAGCCGACCGACGTCGGATCGGTGGTTCGCCGCGTGCTCTCGGAGTCGGAGCTGATCCCCGACGTGCGCCTGCGCACCGACATCCGGCCGGTGATGGTCCGCGCCGACGGGTCGAAGGTCGAGCGGATCGTCGAGAACCTGCTCGCCAACACCGTCCGGCACACGCCCGCGACGGCGACGATCTGGGTTTCGGTGACCGCGACCGACGAGGGCGCGTTGCTCGCGGTCGAGGACGACGGCGCCGGCGTGGCCGAGGAGCTCCGCGAGACGATCTTCGAGCCGTTCCAGCAAGGGCCCGACGCGCCGCGGCACTCCCCCGGCGTCGGCGTCGGGCTCACGCTCGTGCGCCGCTTCGCCGAGCTGCACGGCGGCCGGGCATGGGTCGAGGACCGGGAGGGCGGCGGGGCGTCGTTCCGCGTATCGCTACCGTTCGAGCCGCCCGAGACGGCGGCGGTCGCCGTGACGGGCAACCGGAACCTGATCGGCGAATGACCGGCTAGATCGCTTCCCAGCCCGCGACCGTCGGATGGTCCGCGGTCACGGCGCCCACCTGGGCTGCACCGCCCGGCGAGCCGATCCCCGAGACGGAATCGTTGAAGAACTCGGCGTTCACCGGGGTGAACTGCTTCCATTCGGCGGGAACGTCGTCCTCGTAGAAGATCGCGGTGACCGGACACGCGGGCTCGCAGGCTCCGCAGTCGACGCATTCGTCGGGCTGGATGTACAACATGCGCCCGCCCTCGTAGATGCAGTCGACCGGGCACTCGTCGACGCAGGCGCGGTCCTTCACGTCGATGCAGGGCTCGCAGATCGTGTAGGTCATCGGTTCCCCTTCGGATGGCCGGGTGGTCCCAGGGATGGTAGCGCAGGCATCGGCCCCCGCCACCGAACCCCGGTCAGGACCGCGACACGGCCTCGAGTGTGGTTCTCGCGGCTTCCGCCGACGGCCTTCCGGGAGGAAGGACCGGGTAGACGACGGGCAGATCCGCGCCCGCGGCGCCGTACGCGGCGAGCCGGTCTGCGGCCGATGCGGTGTCGGTCAGCATCACGCCGGCCATCACGGCATCCGGGTCGGCGGCGTCCAGACCCATCGCTGCGAACTGCCGCGCGTATGCGGGATACGAGCCGTACTCCTCGGCGGCGGCCCGCGCGCCCTCGAGGCTGCCGGGCGTGAGGGCGGCGCGGACGTACACCGCGACCGTGACGTCTGCAAGGTCTCGCCTTGCGGCGCCCGCGCCATCCGCCACCTGCCTCACGGCCGTGGCCACGCGCTCCGGCGTGCACCAATTGAGCAGGACGCCGTCGGCGATCTCGCCGGCCAGGTGGGTCGCCCGCGGGCCGAGCGCGGCGATCCAGATCGCGGGCGGTGCCTCGAGCGGCAGGGGCGATCGGACGCGAGCACCCCCAACCGAGCCCTCGCCGCCCGCGTACGCCGTGCGGAGGGCGGTCACGGTGTCGCGGAGGCGGTCGAGCGCGCCGGGGCCTGACGGCCCGGTCCCGAGTCCGAGGATCAGCCGGCCGCCGGATCGTTCTTGGACGGTCGCCCCGGCGATCGCGAGGAGCCCCGGCGCGCGGGACGGCAGTGGCACGACGCCGGTCCCCAGGCGGATCCGGGACGTCTCCCCCGCGAGCGCTGCGAGCGTCGCTAGCGTGTCGCGCGCGCCGACCTCCGGCAGGAACAGCGCCTCGAAGCCCGCGTCCTCAGCGGTTCGAGCCAGGCCGGCGAGGTCCGGCCACGGGTAGGCGTCGCGGAGTGCGACGCCTACGGGTTGGCGGACCGGCTCGAGCATGCTCCGATGGTGGCAGAGCGATGGAGCCCGTGACCTTCACCACCGACGACGCCGCTCGCCTCGAGGGTGAGCTTCGGATGCCTGAGGGCGACGCGCGCGGCACCGCCGTGCTCTGTCACCCGCACCCGCGGCACGGCGGATCCAAGGACCACCCGTTGCTGTGGGCGATCCGCAACGACCTCGCGGCGACCCGGCACCTCGCCGTGCTCGCGTTCAATTTCCGCGGCGTGATGGGCTCGGGCGGGACGTACGGGGGCGGCCGCGACGAGCTCCGCGACGTCGCCGCCGCGATCCGGACCGTCCGCGAGCACGTGGCGGCCGATCTGCCGACCGCGCTCGTCGGCTGGTCGTTCGGGGCCAACGTCGCGGTGCGCGCGGCGATCGACGATCAGCGGGTTGCCGCGCTCGCGCTCATCGGGCTGCCGCTCGTGCCGAACGACCTGTCGCTGCCGCCGTTGCCGGACGCGACGGACCTCCGTGCGCTCCGGCGTCCGGTGCTGCTACTCGCCGGCGAGCACGACACGTTCGCCCCGCCGACCGAGGTGGAGTCCTACGCCGCCGCGTTCCCCACGGCGACCGCGCGGATCGTCGCCGGGACGGATCACTACTTCTGGCGCAGGGAACGCGAGGCGGCCGCGATCGTCGGCGCCTTCGTGCAGGGCGTGCTCACTCCGGCATGAACGAGCCTGCGTCGCGGTGCGTGTGGCCGTTCGATCGCGGGTCCACCGGCTCCTCGCGCGGCCGCCCGATCCAGACGAACGGGATCGCGACGAACGTGAAGCCGAACAGCCACGGCCAGACGAACACCGCGAGCAGGATCGACACGACGCCGACGCCGAGCCACAGCCACGGGCTGGACCACCAGGGCCGCGGCGGCGCCAGCCGCCGCGGCGGGGTCGCGGCCAGGGCCGCTTTCCGCGCCATCGACCGTCGCCGGTAGGCGATCACGAACCCGGCCGTGAGCAACGCCATCGTGATGAACGGCAGGATGGCGTAGACCCAGGTGTTCTCGGGCGTCATGGACCGAGGCTACCCCCCGGCCGCGCGAGATGGCGCGCGTTAGAGCGGGACGTGCGACAGGACCATGATGCGGGGCTCGGTCATCTCGGCCATCGCCCACTTCAGGCCCTCGCGCCCGAACCCGGAGTCCTTCGACCCGCCGTACGGCATCTGGTCCGCACGGAACGCGCTCACGTCGTTGATGATCACGCCGCCGACCTCGAGCGTCCGATGCGCCTCGAACGCCCGGTTCAGGTCGTTCGTGAAGACGCCCGCCTGCAGTCCGTACTTGGAGTCGTTCACCTCGGCGAGCGCCTCTTCGTACGTCTGATATGGGGTGATCGTCGCGACCGGTCCGAAGACCTCCTCGCACCGCACCTTCATCTGCGGCGTCGTCTGGCTGATGAGCGTCGGCTGGAAGAACGGCCCGTCGGCCCTGCCGCCGGTAAGGATCTCCGCGCCCTGCTTCTCGGCCTCGGCGACCCACTCCGCGATGCGGTCGACCTCGCCGCGGTCGATCACGGGGCCGACGTCGGTCTTCGGATCCATCGGGTCGCCGGTGATGAGTTGCTCGACCTGCTTGGTCAGCAGCTTCGAGAATTCCTCGTACACCTCGGAGGCGACGAGCACGCGCTGCACGCTGATGCAGCTCTGGCCCGCTTGGTAGTACGCGCCGAACGCGATCCGCTGCGCCGCGAGGTCGAGGTCGGCGTCGCTGTGCACGATGACACCGGCGTTGCCGCCGAGTTCCAGGGTGACCTTCTTCTTCGGATCGAGGCCCTTGAGGTACCAGCCGATCTCGGCCGATCCGGTGAAGCTGATCTTGCGGAACCGGTCGTCGCGCGCCATGCCGTCGGCGACCTTCGAGCGCACGGGAAGCACCTGATACATCCCCTTGGGGAGATCGGTCTCCGCGAAGAACTCCGCCAGCCGGAGCGATCCGATCGGGGTGGCGCTCGCCGGCTTCACGACGATCGGCGCGCCGACCGCCAGCGCCGGCGCGACCTTGTGCGCGACGAGGTTCAACGGGAAGTTGAACGGCGTGATGCCGAGGACCGGCCCGATCGGGAACTGCCGCACGATCCCGAGGCGCGAGCCGAAGGCCGCCTCGGTGTCCAGACGCATCACCTCGTCCTCGCCGTGCCGCAGCGTCTCGGACGCCCACCGAAAGGTGGAGACCGCACGCGCCGCCTCGACGCGCGCCCACTTGAGCGGCTTGCCGCCCTCGGCCGCGATCAGCTCGGCGTTCTCGTCAAGTGTCTCGGCGAGCCGGTGCGAGATGTGGTCGAGCGCGGTCGAGCGCGCCGCCACCGACAGATGCCGCGATCCCTCGAAGGTCGATGCCGCGGTCGCGACCGCCTCCTCGACGTCGTCGGCGGTCGGGACTGCGATCTCGGCGACGAGGGAGTCGTCGAAGGGGTTCTTCACTTCGAAGGTCCCGTCGCCGGTGCGCCACTCGCCGTTCACTAGGTATGGACGGACAGCCATCGTTCGGTCACCACTTTCTCGTTGTTGCGAGACGGGCGGCCCGTCGCCGGACCGCCCGCGCCGCTCGGTACCCGGAGCCGCTCAGTCGAGCGACACCATCACGTGCTTGATGTTGGTGTAGTCCTCGAGCGAGTACACGCTCATGTCTTTCCCATGCCCGGACTGCTTGTACCCACCGTGGGGCATCTCGGGCGTGAGCGGGATGTGGGTGTTCACCCAGACACAGCCGTACTGGAGCCGGCGTGCCATCCGCATCGCGCGGCCCACGTCGCGCGTCCACACGCTCGACGCCAGGCCGTAGTCGACGCCGTTGGCCCACGCGAGCGCCTGGTCCTCGTCGCTGAACCGCTGCACCGTCACGACCGGACCGAACACCTCGCGCTGCACGATCTCGGAGGACTGGTCGGGGTTCGCGACGACGGTCGGCGTGTAGTAGAAGCCGTCGCCTCCCATCGCCTTCCCCCCAGTGAGCACCTCGGCGCCCGCCTCCTGTGCGCGCTCGACGAAGCCCTCGACCCGTTCCAACTGCTCCTTCGAGATCACCGAGCCGATCGCCACGTCCTGTTCGAACGCGCCCCCGACCTTGATGTCCTCGACGGCCGGAACGAGCGAGCCGAGCAGCTTGTCGTACATGTTCGGGCCGGCGAGCACGCGCGTGGCCGCCGTGCAGTCCTGGCCGGCGTTGAAGTAGCCCGCGATCGAGACCCACTCCGTGACGGCGTCCAGGTCGGCGTCGTCGAAAACGACGACCGGCGCCTTGCCGCCGAGCTCGAGGTGCACGCGCTTCAGCGACTCGGCGGAGTTCGCCGCGATCAGCTTGCCGGTCGCCGTATCGCCGGTGAGCGAGACGATGCCCACGTCGGGATGGCGAACGATCGTGTCGCCGACCGGGATGCCGTCGCCGGTGATCACGTTGAACACGCCGGGCGGGAAGATGTCGGCCGCGTATTCAGCGAGCTTCAGTGCGGTGAGCGGCGTCAGCTCGCTCGGCTTCAGGACGACCGTGTTGCCCGACGCGAGCGCCGGACCGATCTTCCAGATCGCCATCATCAGCGGGTAGTTCCACGGGGCGATCAGACCGGCGACGCCGATCGGCTCGCGGCGGACGATCGACGTGAAGCCCGCCATGTACTCGCCCGAGTTCATGCCCGTCTGGGTACGCGCGGCGCCGGCGAAGAACCGGAGGTTGTCGACGATCGGCGGGATCTCCTCGCTCATCGTGACCTCGGCGGGCTTGCCGGCGTTCTCCGACTCGATCTTCACGAACTCGTCGGCGTGCGACTCGATCGCCTCGGCGAGCTTCAGGAGCGCCAGCTGGCGGTCTTTGGGCGTGGAGTCGAACCAGGTCTCCTCGAACGCCTTCTTGGCGGCGGCCACGGCGCGGTTCGTGTCCTCGGCCGTGCCCTCTTGCACCGTTGCCATCACGGCGCCGGTGTGGGGACTGATGATGTCCCGGGTCCCCCCGTCGGACGAGTTGACCCACTCGCCGCCGATGAACATCTGATGACTATCCGCCATGGTCTCCTCCTCGAGGATCTGGCTGGGCGATCACACGCCTGTACGGATCGGAGCAGCTCGAATCGCCAGTATCCCGCGTTCCTCGAGGAACGGACCACCCGCCGGTCGGCCTCCGAACGTCCCCGCCGTTGGACGAGCTGGATAAAGGGTGGCGCGATCAGGACCTCGGGCGTACGGTCGAGGGACGAACCAGGAGGTGCCGAGATGCATCGTTACCTCGTCGTGGCCCATCGCACGCTCGCCGGGCCCCAGCTGCGAGCCACGCTCGACGGGCTCGTCGCCCACGGGCCTTGTTCCTTCCACATCGTCGTTCCGGCCGAGCCGCCCCACGGACACGCTTGGACCGACTCGGAGGCGCGCCAGGTGGCGCAGCGCCGGCTCGATCACGGGCTCGAACGGCTGGCATCGCTGGACGCCGAGATCACCTCGGAGGTCGGCGACGCCAACCCGATGCTCGCGGTCGAAGACGCGCTGGCCGGCGGCACACCGTACGAGGCGATCATCGTGTCGACGTTGCCGAAGGGTCCATCGCGGTGGCTGAAGATCGACCTGCCACACAAGATCGAACAGCGCACGGGGATCCGCGTCATCCACGTGGTCGGCTCGCCGGAGCCGGTGCCGGCGGGCTGAGCGTCGCCGCTATCGGTCCGGCGACGCGGCGAGGAGATCTCGCGCGCGGAGCGCCAGCCAGAACTCCATCCGGTCGAACGAGTTGGTTAGGTCGCGACCGGTGAGCTCTTCGACCTTGCGCATCCGGTACCGAAGCGTGTGACGGTGCACGTAGAGCTGTGAGGCGGCGGTTTCCCAGCGCGCGTTGTGCTGCAGGAACGCCTGGAGACTGGCGAGGAGCTCGCCGCCGTGCTCCGCGTCGTAGGCGTCGAGCGGCGCCAGCAACGCGTCGGCGAAGGCGCGCAGTGCGTCGGGCTCGGTCATGCTGAGCAGCAACCGGTACGTGCCGAGCTGTTCGAAGCCCGCGTACTGCCATCCCTCGAGTCGGCAGACCTGCAGGGCGTAGCGCGCCTCTCGCATCGAGCGCCCGACCGACGCGGCGTCGACCGGACCGCCGGCGCCGGCGCGCAGCTCGGCGTCGATGCGTTGCCCGATCCCCTTCACGAGCTCCGGCAGCTCGGATGCGGCGGTCGCGGGCAGCAGCATCGAGATGCCGTCGGCGCCCGCCGAGATCACGAACCCCCCCTCGCGGCGCGAGCGATGGTCGGTGGCGGCGAGCGCGAGCGCACCGGGCTCGATCGCGGCATCCACGGGCTCGATCGCGACGACGAACACCGTCGCATCGCGCGCGAACCCGAACCGCGCGAGGCCCCGCGAGGCATCGGCCGGCGCGAGTTCGCCGCGCACGAGCTCATCGAAGAAGTCTCCCTGGAGCCGGCGCTCGGCCTCCGCGACCGCGCGCGACTTCGCGAGCTCGATCGCGAACAAGCTGAGCGCGTGCCCCGCGACGATCCGGTCAAGCTGCGTCGGTTGCTCGGGCGTGCCGACCGCCAGGAACGCTTCGATCCGGCCCTGCGCGCCAACCGGCTGGACCCACACATGGTAGCCCTCGTCGAGCATCGTCAGCGAGAACGTCGCCGCTTCGGGGCGGGACGTGCGCACCTCGTCCCAGATCCGCTCACGACGCGCCTCCGCTTCGGGATCCGTCGCGGCCAGCGACATGCCGTGCAGATCGAGCACGAGCGCCCAGCCTTCGACGACGCCGGCGAGCGACCGCGCGACGCCGTCGACCCCGCCGCCCTCGAGCACCGCGCGTGTGAGCACGTGCTCGGCGTCGACCGCGCGCTGCAGCGTGTCGTATTGCTCGGCGATCGCCCTGGTGAACACCGCTTCGGTGATCGCGATGAACGGCACCGGGTACGGCACCTCGAAGAGCGGGAACCCATGCTTGGCCGCCTCGGTGACCAGCGCCCGCGGCGTCTTGTCGTGGCCGAACCCGAGACCGAACCCGAGGCCCGCGACGCCCGCATCGACCAACCGGCGGATGTACGCCCGCTGCTTCGCGACCGTGTCCCCCACCCCCATGCCGGTGGTGAGGATCAGCTCGCCGCCCTTGAGCCACGCGGTGGGGTCCTCCAACTCGGAGCTGTGGACCCAGCGGACCGGCCGATCTGCGCCCTCCTCCCCCGCAAGCAGCTTCAGCGGCATCCCAGGGATCGAGACGATGTCGTGCACCGCGAAGGCCATGGGTCGATTGTACGGAACGGCGCATCGAGAGCCCTCGCGGCGGTACCCAGCAGCCACCGATTCGACAACCGGTACAAATACTGGCCACACAACGGGCCAGGCGTGCGCCTGACGGACAACTCGGGAACCCATCACACTGGCGGGCATGGACATCCCACAGGAACGCAAGCTCATCACCGAGGTCCCCGGGCCCAAGAGCACCGAGTGGTTCGCGCGGCGGGCGGCCGCCGTCCCCGCCGGCGTCGCGAACCTCCACCCGATCGTGACCGCCCGCGCGTCGGGCGCGATCATCGAAGATGTCGACGGCAACCGACTGATCGACTTCGCCACCGGCATCTCGGTACTGAACATCGGCCACGCCGCACCCGAGGTCGTCGAAGCCGTGCAGAAGCAGGCGGAGCTCGACACTCACACCTGCTTCCACGTCACCGCGAACGAGCCGTACATCGAGCTCGCCGAGCGGCTGAACGCGCTCGCCCCCATCGACGGCGCGGCCAAGACGATGTTCGCCAACGCCGGCTCCGAGGCGGTCGAGAACGCGGTGAAGATCGCGCGCAAGGCGACCGGCCGCTCCGCCGTCGTCGCGTTCGATCACGCGTTCCACGGACGCACGCTGCTCGGGATGTCGTTGACGGCCAAGGTGATGCCCTATAAGCAGGGAATGGGCCCGTTCGCGCCCGAGGTCTACCGCCTGCCGTTCGCCTACGCGTACCGCTGGCCGAGCGGCCCCGAACGCTGCGCTGAGGAAGCGCTGGCCTACGCGCTCGACGAGATGCACAAGCACATCGGCGAGGACAACATCGCCGCGGTGATCATGGAGCCGATCCAGGGAGAAGGCGGCTTCATCGTCCCGGCACCCGGATTCGTGAAGGGTATCGCCGACTACTGCGCGGCCAACGGCATCGTGTTCATCGCCGACGAGATCCAGTCGGGTATGGGACGCGCCGGGAAGTGGTTCACGATCGTCGACGAGGACGTGCAGCCGGACATCGTGCTGAGCGCGAAGTCGCTCGGTGGCGGCCTCCCGATCAGCGCGATCACCGGACGGGCCGACCTGATGGACGGCGTCCACGTCGGAGGGCTCGGTGGCACCTACGGCGGCAACCCGATCGCCGCCGCCGCGGCGCTGGCGGTTCTCGACAAGATCGAGCGCGAGCACCTGCTCGACAGCTCGATCCAGACCGGCGAGACGATCATGGCGCGGTTCCGTTCGATGCAGCAACGGTTCCCCGAGATCGGCGACGTGCGCGGTCGCGGGTCGATGCGCGCGATCGAGCTGGTCGCCGACCCGGCGACGAAGGAGCCGCTGGACGCCGCCCGGATGGGGGCGATCACGTCACAGGCCCTCGCGCAGGGCGTGCTGGTGATCACGGCGGGGACCTACGGCAACGTCGTGCGGCTCCTGCCGCCGATCAACATCGACGAGGCGCTGCTGGCCGACGGGCTCGACGTGCTCGAGGACGCGGTCGCCTCGGCACTCGCGTAAGAGCCGGCTTCGCCGGCGTCGGTAGGCTGCCGCGATGCGGTGGCTCCGACGGCTCGCGATCGACGTCCGGCCGCTGCGAACACGCCAGTTCCGGCTGCTGTGGTCGGGCGCCGTCGTCTCGGCGATGGGCTCGCAGTTCTCGCGTGTCGGGCTGTACGTCCAGGTGTACGCGCTGACCGGCTCGCCGACGGCGGTCGGCCTGCTCGGCTTGTCGGGGCTCGCCGGCAGCCTCGCAGGGGTGTTCGTCGGCTCGGCATTCATCGATCGCTACGACCGCCGGACGACGCTGAGCTGGACCCAGCTCGCCGCGATCGGCGTCGCCGCGATCCTGTTCTTCGGCGCGCTCTCTGGTCATCCGCCGCTGTGGTTGCTGCACGCCGCCAACCTCGGGACGTGGTTCCTCGCGGCGATCCACGGACCGGCGCGCCAGGCCGCGATCCCGCGGCTTCTGTCCGAGGAAGAGATCCCCGCGGCCTCGGCGCTGAACCAGGCCGGCTGGCAGGTCGGATCGATCGTGGGGCCGGCGCTCGCGGGGGTCGTGATCGCGGTTTCCGGCGTCGCCTGGGCGTACGGCGTCGATCTCGCGTCGTACGTCTTCTCGTTCGTGGTTGCCCTGTTGCTCGCGCCGATCCCGCTCGGCGGAGAGATCGTCGAGCGCGGTATCCAGGCCGTGGCCGAGGGTCTGCGCTACCTGCGGGACCATCGCCTGCTGCAGTCGACGTTCGTGATCGATCTCGTCGCGATGATCTTCGGGAGCCCGGCCGCGCTGTTCCCCGTGATCGCGGTTCAGCAGCTCCATCGCGGGCCCGAGGCGGTCGGGCTTCTGTTCGCGGCGCCTGCCGCCGGAGCACTTCTGATGACCCTCGCCTCAGGGTCGGTCACGCATCTCCATCGCCAGGGCGACGCGATCGTCTGGGCCGTGGTGGCGTGGGGGGCGGCGATCACCGGGTTCGGCCTGTCCGGCAGCCACATCGTGCCCGCGTTGGTCTGCCTCGCGGTCGCGGGCGCCGCCGATGTGGTGAGCGCGATCTTCCGGTCGACGATCCTGCAGGTAACGGTCCCCGACCGCCTCCGTGGACGATTGTCGTCGGTGTTCTTCGTCGTCGTCACCGGTGGCCCGAAGCTTGGCGATATCGAGTCGGGGTTGGTCGCCGGCGCGTTCGGCGCAACGTTCAGCGTGATCACCGGGGGCATCGCCACGATCCTCGGCGCGTTCGTCGTCACCCGCGTCTATCCGGAGCTTCCTGCCTACCGCACGCGAACGGAACCAGTTGTCTAAACCACCCGCCGCAAGCGGTACCACGCGGCGCCCGGTGGTTGGGTGCCGGCGATCCGCCCGACCGGATCGAACCAGGGTGCGAAGCGGTCGCGCATCTCGCGCGTCGTGACGCCGACCGGAACGAGGCCGGGTCGTCGCGCGAACGCGAACACGAACAGCGTGGCGCCGGGCGCGGTTCTGGTGGCTACGCCGTGGGCGTACGCGTCACGCCGCCCCGGTGCGACCGAATGGAAGCAGCCGATGTCGAGCACGAGGTCGAACGGCCCATCGGCCGGCAGCGCGTCCAGACGGGTCACGTCGCCACGGAAGACCCGCCCATCGGAGACGCTGAGCAGGCGGCGCTCGGCTGCATCGACGGCTCGCCGATCCGCCTCCACGCCGGTCGCGTCCCATCCGTGGTCCGCGAGATAGACGACGTTCGTACCGGTTCCGCATCCGAGATCGAGCGCACGACCGGCGGGAAGCGCATCAGACCCTTCGATCAGATCGACGAGTTCCGGCGGTGTGACGCCCGTGTCCCACGGCGTTCGGCCCGTACGGTACGCGAGCGCGTACGACAGCCGGCGCCACATCCGGTTAGGACGCGCGGCGAGCGGCGCAGGACACGCAGAGCACCGACCAAGGGCGGGCCTCGAGCCGCTCCTGCGGGATCAGCGCGCCGCATCGATCGCACAGGCCGTACGTGCCCTCGTCGATCTTCGCGAGCGCACGCACCACGTCGGTCCGCATCACGGCGAGCTGTTCCGCGGTGCCCACCTTGGTCATCCGGTCGATCGCCTCGGTCGTGCCGTCGCCGATCCGCTTGCCGAACGACACCGCGGTCACGGGATCTCTCGGCACGGCAGTGAGCTCGGCCAGCTCGGCGTCGAGGTTCTCGAGCCGCTCGGTGAGTGCGCGGGAGACCGCTGCGGTATCCATCACGAACCCCTCGAGCTAGCCGGCCGAAACCGTCAGGACGTTGTGCTCGCCGGCGTCGACCCGGCCCTCCACGCCGGCCGGAACCCAGACCGTGATGGTGCCGATCGCGACCTCGACGTCGCCATCCGCGGCCCCATCAGAGAACTCGGGCCGAAGCTCCGCACCATGCTTGACGAGTCGGAGCCGCGCGGATGGATCCCAGCGGGCTGCGGCGGCGTGGAACGTCGTGAGCGCATCGGCGGCGCGATCGGTGAAGGTCAGCACCCTCCGATGCTAGCGCCGGTCAGTGCCAGCGCGGCCCGTGGAGCAGCCAGCGGTCTCGCGCACGCTGGGCGGAGTCGGGGGCCCGATCGACCCCGGGGATCGGCGCCGTGAGCGCCGCCCGGAGTCGGTCCCGCAGGGCTCGTTGCCGCTTCATCGGGTCCGCCGGAACCAGCGCTTGCGGCTGGCGGCGCGGGGAACGCGGGGCTTGCCCACGCGCTCCTGGGCCTGGTGCTCGAATGCCCGGATGAACTCCTTCGACAAGATCGGGTGCATGTCCGCTCCCTCCTTCCCTTCTGGCTCGCCGCTCTGACGTAACCACCGGATACCCTGTAACCGGTTACAGAGAGATTATCGGCTCACGTGTAACCGGTCAAGTGGAATTTTCCGGTTTCATCGCGTATCCTCCCGGCCATGGAGGAGCCTCGGGACGTGGAGCCGAACACCGAGTTCGACAACACCCCGCCGGCACCGGGCGAGCTCGAGAGGGTTCGAGGCTTCATGTCCCTGCACGATCACGTCCCGGTCACCGAGGACTCCCTCCCGCCGACCGGGGGGACGATCGAGTGGTGGCTCCGGGAGCAAGGGCTGCTCGATCCCGGCGCCGATGCCTCGAGCGAAGACCTCGACTGGGCCGCCGACGTCCTCGAGGCGCTCCGGGCCCGGGTCTTCGAGAACATGGGTGCCGAGCCGGACCCCACGACGATCGCAACGCTCGACGCGGCGGCGGCCGATGTCGGTCTGGTGCCTCGCTTCGGCGCTGAAGGACTGCTCCCCCGCGCCGACGGCGTGCGCGGCGCGGTCGGCCATATCCTCGCGATCGCGTTCCTCGCCGAGCTCGACGGATCGTGGTCCCGGTTCAAAGAGTGCGGCGACCCGACATGTCGCTCCGTCTTCTACGACCGGTCGAAGAACCGCTCCGGGAAGTGGTGCGTGATGGCCGAGTGCGGGAACCGCGCGAAGGTGCGCGCCTATCGCGAGCGGGAACGCGCCAAAGCGTGAGCGACGATCGGCTCGAGCTGCGCCTGCGCGGACCGCGCGGCGAGCCCGTCGATCTGTGGCGCACGCTCGTCTCCCACGGATTCCACGAGCTCGCGCCGACGAGCCTCGACGAAGCGACCCGCACGCTGTCGCTGACGGTGCGGGTGCCGCGAGGGAAACCCCGTCGCGTTGCGATCTCCGCGGGGCGCCGAGGCTATGCGCGGGTCGACATCAGCGGCGCGGCACCGACCGCGGCGGCGCGCGACGCGATCACCGCCACCGTTGCGCGTGTGCTCCATCTCGACCAAGACCTTTCGGCCTTCTACGCGGTCGCGGCCAACGATCCGCAGCTGTCGTGGGCCGCTACCGGCGCGGGTCGGATGTTGCGGTCCACGACGGTCTTCGAAGACGTCGTGAAGACCCTCTGCACCACGAACTGCTCGTGGGGTCTCACGGTCACGATGGTCAACGCGCTCGTCACGACCCTGGGTGACGCTCCGGCCGGCGAGCGGAACGCGCTGCACAGCGCGTTCCCGACCGCCGACGTGATGGCCGGCCAGAACGAGCGCTTCTATCGCGACGTGGTTCGTAGCGGCTACCGCGCACCGCGGTTCATCGAACTCGCCGAGCTCCAAGCAACCGGCGCCATCGACCTCGAGGCCCTCGGCGCGTCCTCGCGCGGCGAGATCTCAGACGAGGAGGTCGAACGGCAGCTACTGGCGCTCCCGGGGATCGGGCCGTACGCCGCCGCCCACGTGATGATGACGATCGGCCGGAACTCCAAGCTGATCCTCGATTCGTGGACCCGGCCGAAGTACACGCGGGTCACGAACGCCCGCCGCCAGCCCACGGATGCGCAGATCGCCAAGCGGTTCCGCCGATATGGGCCCGAGGCCGGTCTGGCCTTCTGGCTGGTCGTCACACAGGACTGGGTGGACTAGACCCCGCGAGGGGTTGCCCTGCATCGGGTTCGCGTCCATACTGCCCGAGGCCCAACGGCCTGGCTGCGAGCGAGATCCCTGGAGGAAGACCGATGAAGGAGTACCGATGGCGCGGGCGAGCGACGCCCTTGGGCGCCCCCTCGGGCGGATCGTCGGCTACCTCCGTTCTGAGCGACGAACACTCACCCAGGGCTTCGTAGCGCTCTTCATCTCATCGGGCGGCGACCTCCTCGCGGGCCTCGCCCTCAGCTTCATGGACCACCAGCTGCGGGTGCTGCCCGGGCTGATCGTGCTCATCCCGGCTGCGATCGGGATGCGCGGCAACATCTTCGGAGCGCTCGGCTCCCGGTTCGGGACGGGGATCAACGCAGGGACGTTCGAGCCGAGCGTGCGCAAGCGCGGGTTCGTTCGCTCCAATGCGCTCGGTGCGTGGTACCTGACCCTCGCCACCTGTCTGTACCTCGGGCTTGCGGCGCACGCGGTCGCGACGGCGTTCGCCGGGCCGACGATCTCGATCGCGGACTTCGTCACGATCTCGATCGTGGGCGGCGTGCTCGGCTCGGTGGTCGTCGGGACGTCGAGCGTTGGCATCGCGGTCCTGTCTCACCGGCGTCGCTGGGACCTGGATTCGGTGTCGGCACCCCTTGTCACTGCGATCGGCGACATCGCGACCTTGCCGGCGTTGTGGATCGCAGCGATCTTCGTGCAGCGCTTCCCCGGTGCGAGCCCCACCGTCGCGGTGCTCGCGAGCGCGCTGTGCCTGATCGAGACCGTGCGGGGACTCCGAACACGAGACGCGCTCGTCCGGCGCATCGTGCGAGAGTCCATCGTGGTGCTGTTCATCGCGGGCACGATCGACCTGTTCGCCGGCACCATCGTTGACGCGCGACTCGATCACTTCTTGGCGGTTCCAGCCCTCCTCATCCTGGTGCCGCCCTTCCTGGAAGACACCAACGCGCTCTCCGGCATCCTCGCCTCGCGGCTCGGCTCGAAGCTGCACCTCGGGTCGATCGAACCGCGCCCCTTCCCTGAGGGACTCGCCTGGGTCGACATCGGCGTGAACTTCCTCTTCGCACTGTCGGTCTTCTTCATGGTCGGCTTCTCCGCGAACCTCGTGGCCGTCGCGACGGGGCAGGGAACTCCCGGGTTCTGGACGATGATCCAGATCAGCCTGATCGCCGGTTTCCTCGCGACGTGCGCCTCCTGCGCGGTCGCCTACTACAGCGCCGTGGCGACCTTCCGCTTCGGCTGGGACCCCGACAACCACACGATCCCGATCAGCTCGGCGGTGATGGACCTCGTGGGCACGCTGTGCCTCGTCCTCGTTATCCTTGCCGTCGGCGTGCAAGCCCATGGATGAACCGCAACCGAAGACCGTCAAAGACCTGCTCGTCGAGCTGAAGGACGCTTCCGAGCTCATGGTCGACCTGGCCTATGCCGCCGTGTTCTTCAACGATGACAAGATCGCCGACGAGGTGATCCGGCTCGACGGCCGTTCGGGTGACCTGCTCCGGCGCCTGCGGACGATGGCGATGCTCGCCGCGCGGAGCCCGGAGGACGCGGAAGGGATGGCCGGCGTGTTGTGGATCGCCGACGCGATCCAACGGATCTGCGCCGCGGCGTCGGACGTCGCCCGCGTGGTCGCGGCTCGCCTTGGGATCCCCGACGCGTTGCGGCCCGATCTGCGTCATGCCGACGAGATGACCGCGCGCGTCCGCGTGCGGGACGACGCGCCGGCATCGGGACAGACACTCGCGGAGCTGTCGCTCCCCACCGAGACCGGCATGTGGGTGATCGCGATCCGCTCGGATCTTCGTTGGGAGTTCGATCCCGGGCCGAACGACACCATCGACCCAGGCGACGTCTTGCTGATCCGGGGCCCGGAAGAAGGGGTTGGACTCGTCCGCAAGCTCGCGGGGGCGCCCGAGGTGCCGGAGCTGCCTGAGAGCGACGCGCCGGCACTGTCCGAACTCGACCGGGCCGTCGACATCCTTGTGGAGATGAAGGACCTGAGCGAGGCCGCCGTTGGTCTTGCGTACTCCTCGATCCTGTTCAACAACCGCGCGCTCGCCGCCGAGGTTGGCGTGCTGGAGGGCCGGTCCGACCAGCTCGAGGACGAACTTGAGAGTTGGGTCCTGCGCGCCGCGCCTGAGGCGCGCAACGTCGATGAGCTCCGCGGCTTGATCCGCCTGGGCTCGGCCTCCGAGTCGATCTGCGACGCCGCGCGCGATATGACCTGGTACGTCGAGCAGGGCGAGCCGCTGCACCCCGTGGTACAGATGGCCCTGGAGGAGACGGAGGAGACGAGCGCCGAGACGATCGTGCAACCGGGTTCCCCCGCGGATGGCAAGTCGCTCCGCGAGCTCCGGTTCGAGACCGAGACCGGCATGTTCGTTCTCGCGATCCAGCGCGGCGCGCGGTGGGTCTACCGGCCCCGCGGCGTGTTCACGTTGCTCGCCGGCGACCGCCTGATCTCGGTCGGCCCGGACGAGGGCGAGGACGAGCTGATCGAGCTCTGCGGCGAACAGCCCGAGCCCGAAGACGACTGATCCGGCGCGAACCGCTCGTACCATCGACTTGATGCAGGACGAGAAGCGAGCCGCCGGCCGGTGGTTCGACCGTCGTGCCGGTGCCTACGAGGGCGGCTTCACGGCGCGGTGGCGAGACCCGGTGCAGCAGGGGTCGTTCGATGCCCTTGCGCTCACCGGGACCGATCGTCTGCTCGACGTCGGCTGTGGAACCGGCGCGGCATCTCGCAAGGCTGCTGCGCTCGCCCGATCGGTCGTCGGGGTCGATCTCTCCTCCGAGATGCTGCGAGAGGCAGGCGACCTCGCAAGCGCGATCGACAACGTCACGTTCATGCAGGCGGACGCGGAGGCGTTGCCATTCGCGGACGGGTCGTTCACGGCCGTCCTTTGCACGAACTCCTTCCACCACTATCCGAACCCTGCGAACGCCCTGCGCGAGATGTCGCGAGTCCTCACGCCAGCTGGTCGGCTGGTCATCGGCGACCCGTGTGCGGACGTGTGGACCGTGAGGGTCGCCGACGTCTTCCTCAAACGGATGGAGCCGGGTCACATCCGCCTGTACCGCTCGGATGAGATGGCGTCATTCCCCTATGGAGCGGGACTGACAGACGTCCGGGTTCGTAAGCTGATCGACGGCGCGATGACGATCTACGCCGGTTCGAACCCCGGCTAGGCGCGCGACGGACGAACGCCCGCCGGAAGGCTGAACCGGACGCCTTCCTCGGCTACCGACACCTGCTCGACCTCGTTGAAGCCTCGCGCGGCGAGCCACTGCAGCATCCGCTCGATCAGGTGCTCGGGCGCGCTCGCGCCGCTCGTGAGCCCGACGACCGACGCACCCTCGAGCCATGCGGCGTCGACCTCGGTCTCGTCGTCCACGAGATAGCCGGGCTTCCCACGCTCGCGTGCGACCTCGGCCAAGCGGTTCGAGTTCGAGGAGTTCTTGGAACCGATCACGAGCAGGACGTCCACGCGCGGGACGAGTTCCTTGACGGCGTCCTGCCGATTCTGCGTGGCGTAGCAGATGTCCTCGCGCGGGGGGCCCTCGAGGTGGGGGTACCGCTCCTGGAGGACACGGACGATCTCGCTGGTCTCGTCGACCGAGAGCGTGGTCTGGGTGAGGTAGGCAAGCGGACCGTCGGGGAGCTCGACCGACCGGGCGTCGTCGAGGTCCTGGACCAGGACCGTTCGTTCCGGCGCCTGGCCGCTCGTGCCCTCCACCTCTTCGTGGCCCGCGTGGCCGATCAGGACGATCGTTCGGTCGGTGTCGGCGAACCGCCGAGCCTCGACGTGGACCTTCGTCACCAGCGGACACGTCGCGTCGATCAGGTTGAGGCCGCGCGCCTGCGCCTCGTCGAAGACGCGCGGCGGCGAGCCATGCGCGGACAGCACGGTCACCGCGCCTTCGGGCACCTCATCGACGTCGTCGACGAAGATCGCCCCTTCTGCTTCCAGATCGCGGACGACGTGCAGGTTGTGGACGATCTGCTTTCGCACGTAGACCGGTGCACCGTGCTTCGCGATCGCGCGCTCGACCGCGTCGACGGCTCGTTCGACGCCTGCGCAGTAGCCGCGCGGCGCCGCGAGCAGTACGCGACCTCCGGTTCCGGACACATCGTCATGGTCGCATCCGCCGCAGTGACCCGAGGTCATACCTCGATTGGCGATGTCCGAGGCCCTCGGTAGGGTTGGTCCACCTTCCGACGGACGCCTCCCCGTCCGACCCCCCTTCCCGGCACGTCTCGTGCCTTCCCGCCTTCCCAGGGTGGGTGGCGCACGCCTGCGTGCCGTGCTGGGTGGCCGGGGCGGCTCCGATCGGGCGGTTCGGTCACACGTTGGACCAGACACCAGGAGGTGATGCACCACCCGCGACCGACCGCGGAAGAGGCCTCGCCGGGGCGAACCGTTCGCCGCGACGCAGGCCCTGGGACGCAGCAGCCGGCTCCGTCCGCCGTGGGGGTGAACCGTATGACGACAGCGATCCGGCTCCGTCGCGTGCTTATCGCGACGCTGATCGTGAACGCGATCATGACCGTGTTCCCGGCCTCGCAAAGCATCGCGGCGACGGGAACCATCTCCAAGATCCCCACCAGGGTCTGCGACATCAACTGGCGCAAAGACACCAGGCATGTGAAAGGACTGATCCGCTGCGCGGCGCGCCACTTCGGTGTGAGCGTCGACAAGGCGGAATCGATCGCCTTCCGCGAGTCCCGCTTCCACCCACACGCCTACAACAGCTGGAGCTGTGCCAAAGGCATCTACCAGCACCTGTGCCGGTATTGGCCGACCCGCGCCCGCGAGTACGGGTTCAACGATTGGTCTGCCTACAACGCCCGAGCCAACATCTTCGTGACGATGCGGATGGTGCGGCGCTTCGGGTGGCAGCCCTGGGGCGGCTGAGAACCGACTACCCCACCGGACCGCCCGGGCGGCGTTGCATCCGCAGCGCCTCCCGGGCGTCCGACATCTCTGCGACCACCGTCGCCCCCGGCATCTCGTGGTCGGCGACGATCCGCATCCCCGGGAACCGCTCGGCGACCATCGCGACGAGTTCCTCGAACGGCCCGACGACGACCATCGCGTGCGGCCGCTCGACGTCGATCTGATCCAGCGCGCTCCGCACATCGGTCGCGCCGGCGGTCAGCTCCCACTCGGCGGCGACCACGGCCTGCTTGAGGGTTCTCAGTTGCTCGCGGTCGGGCGCGACGCAGATGACCGTCACCGCCCTGCACACGCCTAGAGCCAGTCCTTCTTCTTGAACATGACGTACAGCGCGAACGCAGAGCCGCCCATCACGACCAACGCGCCGGCATAGCCGAAGCGCCAGCCGAGCTCGGGCATGTTGCGGAAGTTCATCCCGTAGATCCCGGCGATCAGCGTCGGCACCAGCAAGATCCCGGCCCACGCGGTGAGCTTCTTCATCACGACATTGAGGTGGTTGGCGACCTGGGCCACCCGGAGTTCGAGCAGCGAGGTCAGCACGTCGCGGATGTTGTCCGCGAGCTCGAAGACCCGGATCGCGTGCTCGGTCACGTCGCGGAAGTACGGCAGCAGCGTGGCCTGTACGAACCCGGGCTGCTCTTGCAAGAGATCGAGCCCCTGGCGCATCGGCGACGCGAACCGCCGGAGCTTCACTACCTCCCGCTTGACCAGGAAGATCCGCTCCTGGATCTGCGATCCATCGATCGATGGATCGTCGGCGAACACCAGATCTTCGAGATCGTCGGCCTTGTCCTCGAGCTGTTCGACGATCGTGAGGTAGCCATCGACGATCTCGTCGAACAGCACGTAGACGGCGAAGGCGCCCGGATCGGTCTTCAGCAGCTCGGGTTGACGCTCCCAGCGCTTGACGACCTCGTCGATCGAGTACGGCTCCGGACCGTACCGGAGTGTCCCCATGAACCGGCTCCCGACCACCACGTGGAGCTCGTGTTCGACGAGTTTCTCGTTCAACGTGAGCGGGCGGAGCGTGATGAACGCGTAGTGCTCGAAGAGCTCGACCCGGGGCCGCTGCCGGCGGTGCCCGATGTCCTCGAGCGTCAGCGGATGCAGGTTGAACGCCTGGCCGAGCGCCGCGATGTCATCCGCGGTCGGCGCGGACGCGTCGAACCACACGAAGGCGTCGCCCTTGGCGAGGCACTCGGCGATCTGCGACGGCTCGATCGTCCCCTCGTCGGCGCCACCGTCCCGGAAGACACGGACCGTGATCATCGGCGGCGAGCGTACCCCAGCATCCGACCAGGTCGGCCGAGGTCGCGCACCCGTTACGAGCGCTTGCCGGCTTCCGCGTACGCGAGGTGGATCGGCGATCCGAGCGTTCGCGCCAGCAGGGCCGCGTGCTCATTTGCATCGGCGACCGCGTGCACCGGGTTGCCCCCTTCGATCCGAACGACCAGCTCCTCCCCCGTGGTATCGACGCGGATCGAGGTCACGTCGTCGGCGCCCCCGCGCGCGAGCGCGTGCGCGACCCGCAGGAGACCAACCAGGATCCGGCAGGCCTCCCGCTCGGACGGCAGCAAGGCCGCGTACGGCGGGTAGCTCGCGCGCGGCGCCGACCCCCGCTGGAACCGAACGAGACACGCGAGCAACGCGACCTCGTCGGGAGACAACCCGCGCAGACCGGCGTGCTCGACGATGTAGGCGCCGTGCTTGTGGTGCTTGTCGACGGAGATCCGCGTGCCGACGTCGTGCAGGCGCGAGGCGGCGCCGAGCAGCTCGCGCTCCCCCGCGCCCAGATCGTGGATCGGCTGCGTCTCGTCGAAGAGCGTCTCGGCGTGGCGGCGGACCGTCGCGGAATGCCGATCGTCAAGGTGCCAGCGACTCGCGAGCCGGTCGACGGCAGCGTGCCGCAGCGCGCCCGGGTCGGTCGGGATGGGCGCGCCGAGGGCGCGCAGGACGACCCCTTCGCGCAGTCCCCACTCGCTGTGGATCGCCGCGGTGGCGCCGAACGCACCGAGCGCCGCGGTCAACACGACGGCGCCGGCCGGGAGCAGGTCGGCGCGCCGCTCGTCGATGCCGGGCAGGGCGAGCCGTTCCTCCGACGTGGACGTGCCGAGCATCCGCGACACGTCGGCGAGCGCGGAGGACGTCACGCGGAACTGGTTGAGCGACGTGGGCGGCTCGGGCCACCGGCGGGCGGCGAGCAACCGGCAGACCGCGCCTGCGGTCCCGCCCGCGATCACGCAGGGCAGGTCCGGCGGCGCGCCGCTCGCCTCAACCGCCGGTGTCAAGAGTTCCGCGACGAGTGCCTTCAGCTCACGGCGCTCCGACCGAGTCATCGGGTCCCCGGCGACCATCGTGCTCCACAGCCGGGCGGCGCCAAGGGGGAACGAGTCGGTCCAGGCGATCCGTCCCTCGTCGACGAGGGCGATCTCGAGGCTGCCACCACCGAGGTCGAAGGCGAGCCACGGACCCGGCGGGAGCGCCACGCTCGCCCGGACGCCGGTGACCGTGCACAACGCCTCGATGTCGCCAGCCAGGACCTCGATCGGCACCCCGAGCGCCCCGCGGAGCGCCTTCGAGATCCACGGCAGGTTCGCGGCGTCACGGAACGCGGCGGTCGCGACCGGCAAGATCCGTTCCGCACCTGAGCGTTCCGCTACGTCGCGGAACCGGGACACGATCTCGATGGCGCGGTCGAGCATCTCCTCGGGGACGCGGCCGGTCGCGGCGACGTCTGCGCCGAGGTTCAAGATCACGCGATCGCGAAGGACGTGGGTGAGCGTCCCGTCCGCTTCGGCGTCGGTCACGAGTAGTTGGAACGAGGTGCTGCCGAGGTCGAGGACCGCGCACCTGATCGGGGCCTCCTCGACGCGGGCGGGACTCACCAGAACCGGGCCCTCTGGTCTCGCAGGGACTTCCATGCGGGGCGCCACGTCGTGCGCGACGCGTCGCGCTCCGCGGCGGCCCGCGCCGCGAACCACCCACACGCTCGGGCCAAGCCGGTGTCCTCACCGCCGTGACCGAGGAACCACGCGCACGCGCGAACCGCGTCGTGTTGCGCCCCCAACGCGTCCTGCAACGCCGTCGCGCGCTTCACGAACCGCGCGCCCCGCGCGCCCGCGACCGAGGAGAAGAGTTCCGCGGCGTACCGCGCCCGCTTCGTCTCGATCCGCAGATCGTGGAGCTGGTCGTCCGACGGCGGATCGTCGAGCCCATGCACGGCATCGCGCATCGCGCGCCACGTCGGACGCACCACGTCCGAGGCATCAAGGGTTCCCGTCGATGACGACGCCTCCTTGATGAGGAGGTCGAGCTCGTCGATGACATCGCCGAACCGTTGCGACGACACCGCCGCGCGCAGGTGTTCGTCGGCGGAGCCCCGTTCCTCGCCGAGCGTCGCGAACACTGCCCCACCCCCGATCCGCAACTCCTCCGGGAGGTGATCGATCGCCGCAGCGACGCGCACCGTCAACACGTCGAGGTCGCGCACCGTGCCGAGGCACTCGCCGATCCAGCCCAGCTCGGCGCGAAGCGACGACGCAACCTCGACGTGTCCCTCGAGCACCCGGACGTTCGAGCGGAGGCGTCGAACCGACGTCCGGGCGCGGTGGACCGTCTCGGCATCCGGCCCGTCGACGCGCTGGAGCGTGCGGAGGGCCTCGACCGAGGGCACGAACGAACCCTCGATCGCCTCGGGAACGGGCAGCGGCTTGGTGTGACGGCCGCTCATCAGGCTGCTTCTGGCTGGGGATCCATCGGCACTGCGGAACCTATAACCCCAGGTGACCGAGCGTCGACCCGGTCAGGCGTGCTTCAGCACGACAGCCTCCACGATGTTGGCGACGTTCTCCAGACCGTCGAGCGCTTCCTCGAGCGTCTCCGAGACGTCCTTCCACCTGAGCACGTCCATAGCACGATGATCGCCGTTGAACATGTCTGCGATCGAGCGTCGGTAGACGCGGTCGCCCTCGTTCTCGAGCGAATTGATCTCGATCCAGTACGGCTCGAGGACGGTCCGATCCAGCTTATCGAGGGCCTTCACCGCAGCCTCGGTCTGGCTCGCCGCGCGAACCAGCACGTCGGACTGTTGGATCATGAACGGGCGCGGCTCCTCGATGCCGTGCAGGATGAAGAGGTCGCCGGCCGCTTCGATCGCATCGACGACATCGTCGAGCGCGGTCGCGAGCTGATAGATGTCCTCGCGGTCCATCGGTGTGATGAACGTCGTGTTCAGGTGCTCGATCACCTGATGGGTGATCTCGTCTCCCTCATGCTCACGCTCTTGCAGGCGACGGGCCTTGAGCTCCACGTCGGTGAAGTCCGACACAAGGTCGTACAGGAGCTCGGAGGCGATGCGGAGATTCTCCGCACCGGCGGAGAAGAGCTCGAAGAACGCGTCCGACCGGTTCGAGATCTTGAGCTTCATCGAGAACCGCCACGAACCCGGCGCCGAACCCGGCGCGCGTATCCGACATCTTCGATCGTGAACAGGACGAACCAGAACAGCGAGAGGCCAGCGAGCGCCAGGTTAACCCAGTGATACTTGTCCGGCGTCGGGTCGTACAGGAGCAGCATCGCGATCGCGATCACCAGGAAGAACCACGTGCGGCGCGAGAGCGTCCTCACGTGAGCCCCTTGAGCGGGATGTACACCACGTAGGCCAGGATGAACGCGCCGGGGATCGTGAGCACCCACGCCCACATCACGCGGCTGGCAACCCCCCACCGGACCGCGCTCAAGCGTTGCGTCGTCCCGACGCCGACGATCGCGCCACTGATCGTGTGCGTGGTCGATACGGGGACGCCGCCGAACGTCGCCAGGCCGAGCGAGATCGCCGCCGAGGTTTCCGACGCCATCCCCCCCACCGGCTGCAGCTTCGTGATCTTCGACCCCATCGTGTGGACGATCCGCCATCCCCCGAACAGGGTGCCCAGTCCGATCGCGAGGTGCGCCGAGAAGACGACCCACAACGGCACCGGTGCGTTCTGCGACAAGATCCCGTTGGCGATCAACACCGTCAGGATCACGCCCATCGTCTTCTGCGCGTCGTTGCCTCCGTGACCCAACGAGAACGCAGCTGCGGAGAACAGCTGGCCACGACGGAACCCACGGTTCAGCTTGTCCACCTTGCGGTAGCGGTGGAACAGCCACAGCACGATCGCCATGAAGGTGAACGCCAAGAGGAACCCCATCACGGGCGCGATCACGATGAACACGATGATCTTCTGGTACTCGGCGTAGTTGATGGAGCTCCAGCCGACCGACGCGACGGCCGCGCCGGCCAACCCGCCGACGAGCGCGTGCGATGAGGACGTCGGCAGACCGGTCCACCACGTGATCAGGTCCAACCCGATCGCGCCGATCAGCGCGGCGGCGATGCTGGCGTTGGTGAACGTCCCGGGCTTCGCGACCTGCGAGATGGTCTCCGCCACCTTCGTGCCGAAGAAGATGAACGCGGCGAAGTTGAAGAACGCCGCCCAGGCGACGGCCTGCTTCGGCGTCAGCACACGGGTCGACACGACCGTCGCGATCGAGTTCGCGGCATCGTGGAAGCCGTTGATGTAGTCGAAGAGCAGGGCGACCGCGATGATCAGGAGGACGGCGACGGTCATCGGAACTTCGCCACCACCGACTCGATCTGGTTGGCGACGTCCTCACACCGGTCGATCGCCGACTCCACCTGGTGCAGGAGGTCCTTCCACATCAGCACCTCCAGCGGTCGGTAATCCTCTCGGTAAAGCTCCGCGATCGCGCGCCGGTACACGAAGTCGCCCTCGCGCTCCTCACGCTTGATGGCGGCGATGTCCGGCGGCAACGCGTCGATGTACCGAAGGTCGGCGACCGCACGCAGCACAGCTCCGCACGCCCGTGCCAGCACGCCGACCAGCGTCTGGAATCCCGGGAAGACCTCCTTGATCGGGAGCAGCTCCATCAGCTCCGCCACGCCCTCCTGGAAATCGACGATGTCGTCCAGGGCCGAGGCGAGGCGCAGGATGTCGTGGCGGTCTAGGGGCACGACGAACGTCTGGTTCAGCGTGGAGATGATCTGGTGGGTGAGGTCGTCCCCGCGGTGCTCGAGGTCGCGGATCTCTTCCGCCCGAAGCGTGACGGACGGCACCTCATCCACCATGGCGACGAGCTGGGCCGTGGCCTGGACGACGTTGCGGGCGGCGTCCTCCAATAGGTCGTAGAAGACCAGCTCACGGGGGATGACCTGGAACGGCACTGCGGCGCCCTCTCTCACTCGAGTCCGGGCGAGGATACAGACGCGGGGCGATGTGCGCAGCGGCCGAAAGGCCCTAGCCGACGAACTTGTAGCCGAGCCCGCGCACCGTGAGGAGATGCTCGGGCTCGTGCGGGTCGCGTTCGATTTTCTGGCGAACGCGTTTCACGTGGACGTCGAGCGTCTTGGTATCTCCGACGTAGTCGTCACCCCAGATCCGCTGGATCAACAGCTCGCGCGTCAGGAGCCGGCCGGGGGCACGTAGGAAAGTCTCCAGCAGCTCGAACTCCTTCGGCGGGAAGGACACGGCCGAGCCGTCAACACGCACCTCGTGCCGGTCGACATCCATCTGGACAGGACCGCCGACTAAGACGTCGTCGGGTCCCGTCGGTTGTGCGAGGCGTGAGCGACGGAGCAGGGCGCGTACCCGCGACACCAACTCGCGGACCGAGAACGGCTTGGTCACGTAATCATCGGCGCCGAGCTCGAGCCCGGTTACCTTATCCGCCTCGGAGTCTTTCGCGGTCACGATGATGATCGGCACGGTGGACTCCTGGCGGATCATCCGCACCACGTCGAGGCCGGGAAGCTCGGGCAGCATCAGATCCAGGATCACGAGCTCGGGGTCCGCGTCGTGGAACCGGTCGATCGCGCGGCGCCCGTCGGTTGCGACGGTGACCGCATAGCCCTCGCGGTCCAGCGAGTATCGGATCGACTCTGCGAGCGCTTCCTCGTCCTCGACGAGCAAGATCCGCCCGGAGGCGTCGCTCACGGCAGCTCGACCTCATGGGACGCGTCGGTGAACTCGCGGAACTCGCCGGTGATGAGGAAGCCCACCTGCTCGGCGATGTCGACCGCTTGGTCGCCGACACGCTCCAACGCCCGGGAAACGAGGTTCATGTGCAATCCCCAGTCCAGCGCGGACGGATCGTCCGCGAGCTTCAACGCTTCGAGGTGGCTCGCGCGGTTCAGCCGGTCGACCGGGTCGTCCATCTTCGGCAGCTGCAGGCTGAGGTCCAGGTCTCGGCGGTCGAACGCCTCCATCGCGGTGCGGAGCATCCGCACGACGAGGTCGCCCATCTCGCGGATCTGCCCGCGCATCGCGTCGCTGCCCGGGAGGTCCTCGGTCAACAGGTGCAGCTTGGCGATGTTGACCGCCTGATCGCCCGTCCGCTCGAGGTGGAGGTTCACGTGGATGATCGCCGACACGAGCCGGAGATCCGCCGCGACGGGGGTCTGGAGCGCGAGGGTCTGCAGCGTGCGCTGGTCGATATCGAGGTAGCGCCCGTCGATCTCGTCGTCGCCGTCGATCACGCCCTGCGCCTCGTTCGAGTCGCGGAACACGACGGCGTGCACGGCGTGCTGCACCGCGTCGCCGGCAAGCTCGCCCATCTCGAGGATCTCGCGCTGGAGCGCCTCGAGCTCGTCGTGGAACCCTCGCCGCGTGTCGGGCATCAGCCGAACCGTCCCGTCACGTAGTCCTCGGTTCGCTTGTCCTCGGGCGTTGTGAAGATGCGGCTCGTCGGACCGAACTCGACCACCTCACCGTAGAGGATGAACAGCGTCCAGTCGGCGACGCGCGCCGCCTGCTGCATGTTGTGGGTCACGATCACGACGGTGTAGCGGTCCTTCAGCTCGGTGACGAGCTCCTCGATCCGAAGCGTCGAAGAAGGGTCGAGCGCCGAGGCCGGCTCGTCCATCAACAACACGTCCGGCTCGACCGCAAGCGCGCGCGCGATGCACAACCGCTGCTGCTGTCCGCCCGAGAGGCGGCCGCCCGGATCACCGAGTCGGTCCTTGACCTCGTCCCACAGGCCGGCTGCGCGGAGCGCCTTCTCGCCGCGCTCCTGCAGCTCCGCCTTCGGCAGTCGGCCGAGCAGCTTCAAGCCCGCGACGGTGTTCTCGAGGATGCTCATCGTTGGGAACGGATTGGGCTTCTGGAAGACCATGCCGATCCGACGGCGGATCACGACGGGGTCGACGCGCGGGTCGTAGATGTCCTCGCCGTCGAAGAGCACCTTGCCCTCGACCCGGGCGCCGCGAACCTCTTCGTGCATGCGGTTGAGGCACCGGATCAGGGTCGACTTGCCGCATCCGGACGGGCCGATGATTGCCGTGGCGGCGCTGCGCTCGATCCCGAGATTGATGTCGTGCAGGACCTGTTTGGATCCGAACCACGCGCTGAGGCTGGAGACGTCGATCTCTCTCACCTCATCCGTCGTTGCTGCCGGATCGAGAGCATCCGGGCGGTCACCGATAGGACCAACACCCCCAGGAGGAGCATCAACGCGCCGCCCCACGCGAGGGCACGCCATGCGGGATATGCGGACTGAACGTAGTTATACACACGCAATGGAACCGCGTCGGTGGGCTTCATCGGGTTCGTGTTGACGAAGTCGTTGCCCAGGGCGGTGAGCAGTACGGGGGCGGTCTCGCCGAGGCCGCGCGCCACCGCGAGCATGATCGCGGTCAGCACCCCGGCGCCGGCCGTCGGCAGGACGACCCGCATGATCACTCGCCAGCGGGGGTATCCAAGCGCGAGACCGCCCTCACGGAGTTCCGTCGGCACGAGCCGGAGAACCTCTTCCGTGGCTCGCGCCATGATCGGCCACATGATCACGGTCAGGGCGACCCCTGCGGCCAACCCGGAGAAGCTGCCGAGCGCGACCACAACGAGGGCCCAGATGAACGCCCCCGCCACGATGGACGGGATCGACAGCAAGATCTCGGCGGTGAACCGCACGACGCTTGCGATCCGTCCCGAGCCGTACTCCGACAGATAGATGCCCGTCAGGACGCCGAGCGGCACGGAGATCACGATCGCGATCCCGACGATCATCGCCGTGCCGAGGAACGCTTGCTTCATGCCGCCGCCGGCCATGTTCGCCGGCAGGGCCGTGTGGGCGAACAGGCTCACGGACACCGCCGCGAGGCCGAGCCGCACGACGCGGTACACGATCAGCAGCAGCGGGATGAGCGCGATCACCACGCTCGCCCACAGCGCGATCGAGAAGATCCGATCTTTCATGCGCCGCTGAGACGAGATGGTCCGCGGGACCTCGATCGCCCGGACCGTCGCGCTCATGCCATCCCCAACGTGCTCGTTGCGGCCTCTTCCTGCGCGGCGACATCGCCGCCCAGAAGCCGCGTGGTGCGTCGGACCAGCAGTCGCGAGACGGTCGCCATCCCGAGCGCGATCAACACGAGGAGCAGCGCGAGGAACAGCAGCGCCGAGCGGTGTACGCCGGCGCTCGTGGCTTCACGGAACTCGTTGGCGATCACGGCCGGGATCGTGTAGCCAGGGTTGAACAGCGACGCGGTGATCCTCGTGCTGTTCCCGATCACCAGCGCCACGGCGATCGTCTCCCCGAGCGCCCGGCCGAGGCCGAGCATCCCCGCGCCGATGATGCCGGGACGCGCGGTCGGCAGCACCCCGAGCCGGATCGTCTCGTAGCGCGTGGCCCCGAGCGCCATCGCACCCTCGCGCGTCTCGGTCGACACGACGCTCACCACCTCGCGCGTCACCGCGGTCACGATCGGCAAGATCATGATCGCGAGGATCACTCCCGCCGTGAAGATGTCGCCGCCCGGTCCATTGAACGTGAAGAGACCGCCGATGATCGGCACCTTTCCGATCGACGCGGACATCCAGGGCTGCACCGTGTGGTCGAACAGCGGCACAAGCACGAACAGGCCCCAGATCCCGTAGACGACACTCGGGATCGCCGCCAGCAGATCGACGAGCACGGCGAGCGGGTTCTTGATCCACGACGAGCCGGACTCATTGAGGAACAGCGCGACGCCGACACCGATCGGCATCGCGATCACCATCGCGATCAGCGAGGTGACGACTGTCCCGAAGATGAACGGCAACGCACCATAGGTCTCGCGGCCCGCCACCGGGTTCCAGTCGCGTCCGATGATGAAGTGCAGCCCGAACTCGCGGATCGCGCGCCAGCCGCCGTCGGCGAGCACCCACAGCAGAAGCGCGAGCATCACAACGAGCCCCACGCTGACGATCAGGGTCGTCCACCGGAAGGCCCGGTCGCCGAACCTGCGACGCCGCCTCAGCGGCGTCGCAGGTGCAGCCTCGGGCGGCGCGTCGATCGTCGCCATCGGTTCCGGTTACCCCGTCGAACTGGTCGGCGAGACCGGCGTCCCGTTCACGTTGATCTTGGCGAGTTCCTTCAGCGCGTCCTTCGCGAAGGCACTCGGGAGCGGCGAGTAGTTGATCTGCTCGGTCTGACTCTGTCCATCCGTGAGCGCCCACGTCCAGAAGTCGACGAGCGTCTGCGCCTTCGCCTGATCGGTCTGGTCGGTGTAGATCAACACGTAGGTCGTACTGGCCACCGGGTACGCGCCCTTGGCGGACGAGTTGATGATGGTCGTGTCGCTCTGGATCGGGAACTTCAGGCCGCCGCCGGCCTTGCTGATCGACTCGATCGAGGGCGCGACGTAGGAGCCGTCGGGCGCCTGGATGTCGGCGATCCCGAGGCCCGCGGTCTTCGCGAAGTCGTACGAGAGGTATCCCGCGCCGCCTTCGGTCTGCGAGATCCCCGCCGCGACACCATCGTTGCCGGACGCGCCGGTCCCGACAGGCCACTGCACGGCCTTGTCCGCACCGACCTTCGACGCCCACTCGGGGCTCTCCGCCGAGAGCCACCCGGTCCACACCGCAGTCGTGCCGGACTCATCGGACCGGTGCACCGTCTGGATGGGCTCGTCGGGCAGGTTCACTCCCGGGTTCTGACTCGCGATCGCCTGGTCGTTCCACTTCGTGATGTTGCCGAGGAAGATGTCGGAGATCGTCTTGCCGTCGAGCTTGAGGCCGCTGTCGACGCCCTGCACGTTGTAGGCGAACACCACAGCGCCGAGCGCGGTCGGGAACTCGATGTAGTTCTGGTTCGGCAGGTTCGAGATCTCGTCGCTCTGCAGCGGCACGTCGGTGGCTCCGAAGTCCACGGTCTGCGAGGTGAACTGCTCGATCCCGCCGCCGGAGCCGATCGCCTGGTAGTTGATCTGCGCGCCTGGCTCCTTCTGGAGGAAGGACTGCGACCACAGTTGGTAGAGCGGCTGCGCGAAGGTCGAGCCGGCGCCGTTCAGGGCAGTGCCCTGGAAGCCGCCGGTCGTGGCGCCGCTGGTGGTGGACGTGCTCGAGGTGTTGCTGCACGCCGCCGCCACGAGCGTGAGGGCCGCCGCGGCGATCACCGCGGGTCGTCCGAGCCGATGGATCCTCATCCCTGCCATCTCCTCCTGATCGCTTCGATGGGAAGGTAGGCAGGCGAGGTGGCCATACCTGGGCGTCCACATGAACGCTCGGTGAACGAGGGGACCAGAAGCGGCTCTTCTGGAACAAGATGTGAACGAGGCGGCCGCCGCCACGTTCACGCCCCGTAGACTCGCGTGAGATGGCGCAGGTCGCGGGTGTGCTGGTGATCGGCCTCGCCATCGGCGCCCTCGCGGTCTGGGCCGTGCAACGCGGATCGGTGCGCGGGCATCAGGCCGACGCGCAACGCCGCGTGGACCAGGCGACGGCGGGTCGCCGCGAGGCGGAGCGCGAAGCCGACCGTCGCGACCGCGCGCAGGACCGCATCCTCGGCGCGATGGAGGAAGGGGTCCTGCTACTCGACGCCTCGGGCGCGCGTCTCTATGCGAACCCCGCGTTGTCCGACCTGCTCGGCTCGGCCCCAGATCGAGCCACCGACCTGCACCCCCTCGGGCTGCAGCGCGCCGTTGAATCGGCCAAAGCTTCGGGCACCGTCTCGCGGGCCGAGGTCGAGGTCGGCTCCTCCTCCAGCCGGTGGCTGCGGGCGACGGCCCTGCCTGTGGGCGCCGACGGAGCCACGCTGTTGGTGATCCGCGACGTGACGCAGGCCCGCCGCCTAACGGCGACGCGCCGAGACTTCGTCGCGAACGCCTCCCACGAGCTCAAGACGCCGGTCGCGTCGATCCGAGCCGCGGCCGAGACGCTCCGCGACGGCGCGATCGACGACCCGCCCGCCGCTCGGCGGTTCACGGAGCAGCTCGAGCGCGAGGCGGTCCGGATGTCGCGGATCGTGGCCGACCTGCTCGATCTGTCCCGGCTGGAGACCGGGAGCGAGATGGACGACCAGGTCCGCCTCGACGCGGTCGCCGCCGACGAGGTAGAGCGCATGGGCGACGCGGCGGGCATCCGGGGCGTCGCGATCTCGGTCGACGCGACAGCCGTGCCGGCGGTCCGTGGCTCCGCCCGCGATCTCTCGTTGATGGTCCGGAACCTGATCGACAACGCCGTGCGCTACACGGGCGACGGCGGCTCGGTCGACGTCTCCGTGCGCGCAGAGGATGACAGCGTCGTGGTGAAGGTCGCCGACACCGGGATCGGGATCCCGCAGCGCGAACTTCCCCGCATCTTCGAGCGGTTCTATCGGGTCGACCGCGCGCGCTCTCGCGAGACCGGCGGCACCGGGCTGGGCCTGTCGATCGTTCGACACGTCACCGAGAACCACGGCGGCGAGGTGAGCGTCGAGAGCGAACTCGGCCAGGGCACCGTCTTCGAAGTGCGGCTGCCGATGGCACCCGTTGCTCCGTAGGCTGGGCCGATGGGCCTCGTGTTCCTCGTCCGCCACGGGCTGACCGGCCAGACCGGCCGCCTCCTGTACGGACGCACCCCCGGCATCGACCTGGACGACCGGGGCCGCGCCCAGGCGGAAGCGCTCATCGCTCGGTTCGAGGGCATCCGGCTTTCGGCGATCTATTCGAGCCCGCTCGAACGGTGCGTGCAGACGGTCGAACCGCTCGCGGCGGCGCGGCGGCTCACGCTTCGTCCCGACGACGCGTTCCTCGAGATGGAGGCAGGCGCGTGGACCGGGCGCACGCTCGCGCAACTGCGCCGGACGAAGGCGTGGCGCACCGTCCAGCAGACGCCGAGCGACTTCGTGTTCCCGGGCGGCGAAGCGTTCATGGACGCGCAGGCGCGTGTCGTCACGGCAATCGACCGGCTGGCGAACCGTCACCGGAAAGGGTCGATCGTCATCGCGAGCCACGGCGACATCGTGCGGATCGCGCTCGCCCATTACCTCGCCACGCCGCTGGACGACTTCCAGCGGATCGTGGTCGACACCGCCGCGGTGTCGGTGGTGTTGCTCGGCGGGGCGCGGCCGCACGTCCTGCTGGTGAACGACACCGGCGGTCTGGAGCGCTTCCGCGCCGAACACACGGCGCCGTGGGAGGCCTCGAAAACCCCGGACCGGCGCCGGAACGCGAAGGTGCGAGGATAGGCCGCATGGATCTCGGCGCGGTCGACCGCATCACCGCCGACGCGATCGGCGAACCCGGGATGCGCACCTTCTATCTGCAGGCGCGCGCCGGCGAACAGCTCGTCACGGTGATCGTCGAGAAGGAGCAGGTCGAGCTGCTCGCGCGCTCGGTGCTCGAGCTCGCGACCGAGGTGCCCATCCCCGACGACGTCGAGCCCGAGGAGCTCTCGCTCGAGGAACCCGTCGATCCGCGGTGGCGTGTCGGGCGGCTGTCAATCGGCTTCGACGACGAACAGGACCGGTTCCTGCTGGAGATCGACGAGTTCGTCCCCGAAGCGGATGAGGACGACGAGGACCCGCGGTCGATCCTGCCGGAGGAGCCCGAGTCGATCACGCTATGGGCGAGCCGGGAACAGATGCTTGCGCTGGCGCGGCACGGCACGACGGTGGTCGCCCGCGGGCGGCCCCGCTGTCAGTTCTGCGGGAACCCCATGGACCCCGAGGGGCACGTATGTCCGGCCACGAACGGGCATCGAACGCCGCGGGCCTGAGCGTTCCGGCCGCGCTGGCGACCGGCGAGATCGAGGTGCTCGGCGCGCTCCCCGAGTCGTCGAACGCGGCGCTCCTCGTGCGATGCGTCACACCGGACGAGAGCGTGTTAGCCGTCTACAAGCCGATGCGTGGGGAAGCCCCGCTGTGGGACTTCCCCGACGGCACGCTGCACCGGCGTGAGGTCGCGGCGTTCGAGGTCGCGCGCGCTCTGGGCTGGCCGCGCGTCCCGCCGACCGTGCTCCGTGAAGGCCCGTTCGGGCCGGGGTCGATGCAGCTGTTCATCTCCTTCGATCCCGCCGAGCACTTCTTCACGCTGGAGGTCGAACACGCGGACACGTTCCGGCGCGTCGCGATGTTCGATCTTGCGGTGAACAACGCGGACCGCAAGGGCGGCCACTGCCTGCTCGACGAGGACGGAGAGATCTGGGTGATCGACCACGGGGTCTGCTTCGCGGCCGAGCCCAAGCTTCGGACCGTCATCTGGACGTTCGTCGACGAGGCGTTGCCGGCCAACGCCGTCGACGATCTCTCGCGGGTGCGAACGAGCCTGGAAGAAGGCGGCGAACTGGCCGCAACCCTCGGGGCGCTGCTCGCTCCCGACGAGGTCGCGGCCACCGCCGAGCGGATCGACCGCTTGCTGGCCGATGGTCGGTTCCCCGAGCCGGAGCCGGGCGTCCGGCCGTTCCCATGGCCGCCGATCTGAGGCTTCGGCACACGACGGTGCCGACGCCGTTGGGACCGCTCACCATCGTGGTGTCGCCCGACGGCGTCGTCGCCACCAGCGGCGGGGATCCGCGCGAGCTCGTGGACGAG
>DASYOY010000196.1:0-12048 GCA_036007245.1 Actinomycetota bacterium
CCGATGCAGGCCACGGCGACGACGAGCGCGTCGCGGCGGCCCGGTCGGCTCGATGGCCTGCGGGTGTGTGCCGGTTCCCCCACGTCTTCCGGTCATCGACAAGCCGGTGGGCCGCCTGTATCCACCTATCCAGGCAACGGCCTATCCAGGCAACGGCGCGCCTGGCTCCCCGGGGGATGCACGCCGGCCTCGTGCGTGAGGGGCGTCAGAAGCGGGCGAGGTCGCGCATCGCCCGGTAGATGTGGTCGGGCTCCGGCTCCGTGTAGAAGTGTTCCAGCGCAGCGGCATATGGCATCGCTGGGATGTCGGGCCCGCCGATCCGCACGAGGGGCGCGTCGAGGTCGAACATCGCCTCCTCGGCGATCTGCGCCGCGATCTCGGCGCCGGCGCCGTAGGTCCGGTTGTCTTCGTAGACGACCATCGCGCGCGAGGTCTTGCGGACGGACGCCAGCACCGTGTCCATGTCGAGCGGGGCGAGCGACCGCACGTCGATGATCTCGGCCTGGACGCCCTCGTCCTCGGCGAGCCGGTCGGCCGCCTCCACGCAGCGGTGGCGCTCGTAGCCGTACGTCACGACGGTCAGGTCGCTGCCGGGTCGCGCAACCGCCGCGGTGCCGATCGGCTCGACGTGGTCGCCCTCGGGCACCTCGCCGGTGATCGCCCGGTAACACTTCTTGTGCTCGAGGAACAGCACCGGATCGGGGTCGCGGATCGACGCGCGGAGAAGCCCGGCCGCGTCCGCCGGGGTCGAGGGCATCACGACCTTGAGGCCTGGGATGTGTGCGTAGAACGCCTCGATCGATTGCGAGTGGTACAGCGCACCGTGGATCCCGCCGCCGCACGGCGCACGGATCACCATCGGGCACGTCCAATCGGCGTTGGTCCGGTATCGCATCCGGGCCGCCTCCGACACGATCTGGTCGAACGCGGGATGGATGAAGTCGGCGAACTCGATCTCGGCGATGGGGATCATCCCGTGCATCGACATGCCGATCGCGACGCCGACGAGACCCGATTCCGCCAGGGGCGTGTCGATCACGCGCCGCTCGCCGAACTCGTCGAGGAACCCCTGCGAGACCTTGAACACACCGCCGCGTGCGCCGACGTCCTCGCCCAGCAGGACGAGCCGGTCATCGGCGGCCATCTCGTCGTGGAGCGTGTCGCGGATCGCGGTGACGAGGTTCGTCTCGGTCACGTGGCCGCCGGATCGCTGCCGTCGGCGAACACGTTGCGCATCGCCGTTGCGGGGTCGGGGTCGGGCGCGTCCCACGCCGCCGTGATCGCCGCCTCGACCTCGGCGATCACATCTGCGCGCATCTCCTCGAGCGCGGCGTCGTCCACCATCTGATGCTCGAGCAGGTAGGCGGCCGACCGGTCGATCGGATCCTTGTGCTTGTGCTCCTCCACCTCGCTCCGCGGCCGGTAGGTCTTGTCGTCGTCGTCGGAGGTGTGGGGGAGATATCGGTAGGTCTTGCACTCGATCAGCGTGGGACCGTCGCCTGAGATCGCGCGATCCCGCGCGGTGCGCATCGCCGCGTAACACGCGAGCACATCGCTGCCGTCGACGACCACGCCGGGCATCCCGTAGCCCTCCGCGCGGCTCGCGACGTCGCGCACCGCCATCTGCTTGTCCTGGCGCACGCTGATCGCGTACTCGTTGTTCTCGCACACGAACAACACCGGGAGCTTGTGGATCGCGGCGAAGTTCAAGCCCTCGTGCCAGTCGCCTTCGCTCGTCGCGCCCTCACCGAACCAGCACCCGACCGAGGCCTCCTCACCTCGATAGCGCATCGCATAGGCGATCCCGGCTGCATGCGGAACCTGCGTCGCGATCGGGGAGGAGTGGCTGACGATCTGGAGCCGGCTCGAGCCCCAGTGGCTCGGCATCTGCCGGCCACCGGAGGACGGGTCGTCCGCCTTCGAGAACACGCCGAGGAACACCTCGTAGGGCGTGAGTCCGGCGACAAGCACGACGCCGAGATCGCGGTAGTAGGGCACCCACACATCGACGCCCGGCACGAGCGCCGCGGCGGTGCCGATCTGGCACCCCTCGTGTCCCGAGACCGGCACGACGAACGGTGCGCGGCCCATCCGGTTCTGCCGGAACGACGCCTCGTCGATCAAACGGGCCGTGACCATGGACCGGTGCATCCGGAGCAGGTGGTCGGGCGTGAGCCCAAGGGTCTCGTGCGGCGCCTGGGTCACTTGCGTGGACACGACCACCTTCCTCGCACTGTCGCGAGTGTACCCATCCCGCCGGATCCGAACACCCGCGGTCACCTATACCCCCTAGGGGTATAGTCGGGGACATGACGGGAAGCCTGGAACGAGACCCGGTCTGCGGCATGGAGGTGGACCCGTCGTCGGCGGCAGGGGCGTGGCCGCACGAAGGCGTCACCCACTACTTCTGCTCGATGGGGTGCCTCGAGCGTTTCAAGGCCGATCCCAGCGGGGTGCTGGCCGTGGCGCCCGACGAGCGAACGATGGACCCCGGAACGGGAGGCTAAGGATGTACGGCTACGCGGCGAAGAAGGACGACCTGCAGTCGCGGTTGCGCAAGATCGAGGGTCAGGTACGCGGCCTGCAGCGGATGGTCGATGAGGACAAGTACTGCATCGACATCCTTACGCAGGTGAACTCCGTGACGGCCGCGTTGCGTGCGGTGGGGATGGGTCTGCTCGACGACCACGTTCGCCACTGCGTCGCCGAGAGCATCGCGACCGGCGAGGGCGACGAGAAGATCGAAGAGCTCATGGCGGCGGTCGGGCGGTTCGCGAGCCGGTGACCGAAACGGCCGAGCTCGTCCTCGATATCGAGGGGATGACCTGCGCGTCGTGCGTGCACAAGGTCGAGCGCGCCCTGGACGACGTGCCGGGTGTCGATGCGGTCGCGGTGAACCTCGCGACGCGGACCGCGACCGTGCACGGACACGTGGACGACACGGCGCCGCTGGTTGGCGCGGTGGTCGGCGCCGGGTACGGCGCGCGCCCGCACGATGAGCACCGCGATCCCCTGGAAGAGGAACGTTCGTGGCGCCGCCGAGCGGCCGTGGCGATCCCGTGCACCGTGGCCACGCTCGTGCTGGCGTTCGGGTTCTCCGGTTCGTCCTGGGCCGCTCTCGCGGCCTGGGCGTTCGCGACGCCGGTCGTGTTCTGGGCCGGCGCGCCGTTCTTCGTGCACGCGTTCCGGGCGGCACGATACGGGACCACGTCGATGGATACGCTGATCGCGCTGGGTGCGTCGGCGGCGTACGGGTACTCGACCTGGCAGGTGCTGTCGGCTCCTGCGGGGACCGTGCCGATGGCCTACTTCGACACGGCTGCCGTGATCGTCACGTTCATCCTGATCGGCAAGATGATCGAGGCGCGCGCACGGGCGAGCGCCGGTGACGCTTCGCGTGAGCTGCTCGCGCGGATGCCTTCGGATGCGGTGGTCGCCGACGACGGCGGCGAACGCACGGTCGCCCTCGAGGACCTGCGTCCGGGGATGCACGTGGTCGTCTATCCCGGCGCGACGCTCCCGGCGGACGGCGTCGTGCTCGACGGGTCGTCGTCGGTCGATCTGTCGCTGTTGACGGGGGAGTCGGTTCCGGTCGACGTCGGCCCGGGGAGCGAGGTCGTCGGGGCGTCGGTCAACGGGCAGGGCAGGTTGCTGGTGTTCGTGTCGACGATCGGCGGGCAGACCCGCTTCGGGGCCATCGTGCGGGCGCTCCAGGCGGCGCAGGCGACGAAGGCGCCCGTCCAGCGGCTCGCCGACCGGATCTCGTCGGTATTCGTCCCCGTGGTCCTCATGCTCGCGGTCGCGACCTTCGTGGGATGGATCGCGCTGACCGATGTCTCCGCGGGCACGGCGCTGGTCCATGCGACCGCCGTCGTGCTCATCGCCTGTCCGTGCGCCCTCGGGCTGGCGACGCCGGCGGCGATCGTCACTGGCGCAGGCAGGGCGGCGGAGCTCGGCGTGCTCCTCAAGGGCGGCTCGACGGTCGAGGCCGCGAGCCGCGTCGACATGGTGGTTCTCGACAAGACCGGGACGGTCACGCAGGGCGCGATGACACTCGCCGACGTGCGGTCGCTCGGGGCCACGCCGCCTGACGAGGTGCTGGCCCTTGCCGCGGCCGTGGAAACGGGCTCCGAGCATCCGATCGCCCGAGCGGTGGTTGCCGGGGCCCAGGAGCGCGGTGTTGCGGTGCCGGCCGCGAGCGACCACCGAGTCACGCCGGGTGCCGGCGCGCATGCGCGGATCGGCGCCGACGCGATCGACGTGGGCCGTCCCGACGGGCTCGCGGACGGGGCAGCGGCGATCGTGGACGACCTCGCGACGGACGGCGCGACGCCGTTCGTCGTGCGACGCAACGGCGAGCCGATCGGTGTGATCGGGGTCGTCGACCGGATCAAGCCCGCGGCGGCGGCGGCGATCGCACGACTGTACGCGATGGACATCCGCGTCTCGATGGTCACGGGCGATCGCGAGGCAACCGCCCGCTCGGTCGCGCGAGCGGTCGGCATCGAGGACGTCACGGCCGAGGTGGACCCGGTCGACAAGGTCGAGGCGATCCGGCGCGCGTCGATGGGAAGCAGCGGCGTTGCGTTCGTCGGCGACGGCCTGAACGACGCACCGGCGCTGGCCGCTGCGACGGTGGGGATCGCCGTGGGCTCGGGCACGGACGTCGCGCTCGCGGCGGCCGACGTGAACCTGTTGGGACCGTCGCTCGCGGGTGTCCCGGTGGCCCTGGAGCTCTCTCGACGCACCTACCGGATCATCCAGCAGAACCTGTTCTGGGCCTTCGCATACAACGTCGTCATGATCCCGCTCGCCGTGTTCGGACTGATCGAGCCGATGTGGGCGGCGGCGGCGATGGCCGCATCGAGCGTGAGCGTGGTGGCCAACGCCCTGCGCCTGCGGCGGTTCGTACCGCGGGTGGTCCCGTAGCATGGACCCGATGGAGCACGTGATCGACGTCACCGACGAGACCTTCGAGCAGGTCGTCGTCGAGGGATCCAAGACCGCCCCCGTGGTGGTCGACCTGTGGGCCTCGTGGTGCGGCCCGTGCCGGACCCTGGGCCCGATGCTCGAGGAGGCCGCCACCAAGCGCGACGGCGCCTTCACCCTCGCGAAGATCGATGTCGACGCCCAGGGGGTCGGCAACGCGCTGCTCCAAGCCGTGCGGTCGCAGAGCATCCCGACCGTCGTCGCGTTCCGGGACGGCCAGCCGGTGAGCATGTTCATCGGCGCGATCCCGCAGAACGAGATCGATCGGTTCCTCGATTCGATCGTGCCGAGCGAGGCGGAGGTCGACGCGAAGGAGGCCGCCGAGGAGCTCGCGGCCGGCGACGTCGGCGAGGCCGAGCAGGGGTTCCGCGACGCGTTGGAGAAGGAGCCGGACAACAAGGACGCGGCGCTGGGGTTGGCCAAGATCCTCCTCGAGCGCGGCGCGATCGACGAGGCGCGGCCGCTCATCATGCCGCACCTGCCGGATCCCGAGGCCGAGCACCTGCACGCGAGGATCGAGGTTGCGGAGTGGGCGATGGAGCCCGCGAACGGACGGCTCGGCGACGCACGCCTCGCAGCCGCTCGTGGCGACTGGCGCGATGCCTTCGAGGGGATGATCGCGGCGCTCGCCGACCAGCGCGACGACGCACGGCAGGCGTTGGTCACCTCGTTCGCGGCGCTCGGCGACGACGATCCGCTCGTGCCCGAGTACCGTCGCCGGCTCGCGGCGGCGCTGTTCTGATGATGGAGCCGCACGACACGATCCGAACGTGGTGGGACGAAGACGCGTCGGTCTACGACGACAGCGTCGGTCACGCGATCTCCGATCCCGTCGAGGCCGCTGCGTGGCGCCGCGCCCTCGAGTTCATGTTGCCCGACCCGGTCGCGCGGGTCCTCGACGTCGGCACCGGCACGGGCTCGCTTGCGCTGTTGATCGCCGAGCTTGGACATGCGGTGACCGGACTCGACCTATCGGATGGCATGCTCGAGCGCGCTCGGACCAAAGCCGAGCAGGCGGGCGTCTCGATCGAGTTCGTCCACGGTCATGCGGGAGAGCCGCCATCCGGCCCGTTCGACGCGGTCGTGGAGCGACATGTCCTGTGGACGGTGCCCGACCCCGTCGCGGCCCTGCGCGCGTGGCGAGAGGTGACGGGGCCAGGCGGCCGGCTCGTTGTGCTCGAGGGCTCGTGGGGCGGCGACGGCCCGTTCGTCGCGGTCGCCGATCTCGCGGCGCAGGCGCTCGAGCGGTTCTACGGGATCGCGGAGCACCACCACGCGGAGTACCCAGGCGACCTCTCGCTGCCGCTCCAAGACGTCCGGTCACCGATGCCGTTCATCCAAGCCGTCGCCGACGCGGGGTGGGAACGCCTCCGCCTCGGGCGTCTGCGAGACGTCGAGTGGGCGATCGAGCACCGGCAGCCGTGGCCGCTCGGCATGCTCACCCACCGGCCGCGCTTCGCGATCATCGCCGACGCGCCCGCCTAGATCAGGCGACGGCCGCTGCGCGGAACGGCCGTTCGATCTCCTCCGGCGCGTCGGCGAATCCAAGGCGGAACACCTCGGCCGCGTGACGGATCGCGAGCGGTGCGACCTCGTCTACCGGAACATCCCGTCCGAGCAGCCTCGTGAGCGACGTGACGCCGTGATCCGGAAGACCGCACGGGACGATCCCATCGAACCAGGACAGGTCGGTGTCGCAGTTCAGCGCCATGCCGTGCAGCGTCACGCGGGTCCGCAGCAGCCGGACGCCGATCGCACAGACCTTCTCGTCGCCAGCCCATACGCCCGTCTGCACGTCGGCACGCCGGTCGACGGTCGCGCCCAGGTCCGCGCAGGTACGGATCGCGATCTCTTCGAGCCGGCGCAGATGCGCCGCGGCATCAGGCGTCGCCCCGAGCCCGAGGATCGGATACACAACCAGCTGGCCTGGTCCGTGGAACGTGAACGAGCCGCCGCGGTCGATCCGGCGGACGGCGCCGCCGCGGGCGGTCACGGTCGCCTTGTCCCAGAGGAGCTCGTCCTCGGTGGCGCGCCGGCCCGCGGTGAACACCGGCGGATGCTGCAGCGCGATAACCGTGTCGGGGATCTCGTCGGCGAGCCGGCGACGCGCGAGCGCGTGCATCGCCTCGTTCGCGACGTCGTAGTCGATCAGACCTGACGGCGTGAGGAGCCACGCCGGGCGGCGTTCGGTCACAGGCCGAGGTCCTCGGCGAAGTCCCATGTCTCGAGGTTGTGCTTCACGCGCGCGAGGAACCGCGTCGCGAGCTCGCCGTCGATCAGCCGGTGGTCCCACGACATCGAGATGTAGACCATCGAGCGCACCGCGATCGCATCGTCCTCGACCACGACGGGCCGCTTCTGGATCGCATCGAGCGACAGGATCCCCGCGTTCGGCTGGTTGATGATCGGGACCGACAGGAGCGAACCGTACGGGCCGGGGTTCGTGATCGTGAATGTCGCGCCCTGCACCTCGTCGGGCTGCAGCTGATGCGAGCGCGCCCGCGCGGCGAGATCGGCGATCGCCCGCGCGATCCCGATCGTGTTCATCCCGTCGGCGCCCTTGACGACCGGCACGATCAGGCCCGCGTCGTAGGAGACCGCGATCCCCATGTTCACGAAGCGCGGGGTGACGATGTTCTCGCCGTCGATCCGCGAGTTCACGAGCGGGAACTGCTGCAGTGCGTCGATCGTCGCCCGCGCCACCATCGGGAGGTACGTGAGCTTCACGCCATAGTTCGCTTGGAACTTCTCCTTCGTGTCCTCGCGCAGTCGAACGAGACGGTCGACGTTGACCTCGACCATCGTCCACGCGCGCGCGGTCTGCTGGGTGGACGCGAGCATGTGCGTCGCGATCGCCTTGCGGATATGCGACATCGGCTCGGACTCTTCTCCCTGGCCCGCGGGCATCGAGGGCGGCGCGACCATCACCGCTGCGGCTGCGGGACCAACCGAGGGGAGTGGGGTGACCGTCGCGGCAGAGGTCGGTGGTTGCGCCGTCGCGCCGCTGGTCGCGGCAAGCACGTCCGCCTTCGTGATCCGGCCGCCCTCACCCGTGCCGGCGACGGTCGCGAGATCGATGTCACTCTCGCGAGCGAGCTTGCGCACGATCGGTGACAGGATGTTCGACCGCGGTCCGCGGTCGGGCATGGCGGGCGCCGGGGTAGCGATCGCTTGGGGTGCGGGCGCCTGCGCGGGAGCCTGAGCCGGGGGTTGTGCAGGAGTGGGTGCGGGAGCTGCGGTCGGGGTCTCGGTTGCCGCGGGCGCGGACGAGCCGTTGCCGGCGGTCCCCGAGCCGTCGTCGATCTCCATCACCGCGGTCCCGACCGGGACGGTCGTCCCCTCGGCGACCAGCAGCTTCGTCACCGTGCCGGCGACGGGGGACGGCACTTCGGTATCGACTTTGTCGGTCGAGATCTCGAACAGCGGCTCGTCGGCCTTGACCTGATCGCCCTCGTTCTTGAGCCACTTCAAGATCGTGCCCTCGACGATCGTCTCGCCGAGCTGCGGCATCTGGATCGACGTCACGACGGCCTCCTCACCACGCGGACAGACGGTCGACCGCGGCTTCGATATCGGCGACCTGCGGCAGGAACGCGTCCTCGAGCGGGGGCGAGAACGGCACGGGATGGTTCGGCGGCGCGAGCCGCATCACCGGCGCATCGAGATGTTCGAAGGCCTTCTCCGCGATCACCGACGCCACCTCGGCCCCGATCCCGAGGAAGTGGAACGACTCGTAGAGCACGAGCGCGCGTGACGTCTTCTCGATCGACCGGATCACCGTCTCCTCGTCGATCGGGTACACGGTGCGCAGATCCACGACCTCGACGGAGACCCCGCGACCCGCGAGCGTGTCGGCGGCCTCGAGTGCTTTGTGCACCATCGCCCCGTAGGTGACGATCGTGACGTCGTCGCCCGGCCGCTTGACTGCCGCCGAGCTGATCGGGATCAGCGCCTCCGGATCCTCCGAGACGTGTTCCTTGATCCGCCGGTACAGCGCCTTGTGCTCCAGGAACAGGGTTGGATTGTCGTCGCGGATCGCCGACTTCAACAGGCCCTTCGCGTCCGACGGGAACGCCGGGCACATGATCTTCATCCCACCGGCGTAGGCGAACCACGGCTCCGGGTTGACCGAGTGGAAGTTCGAGGCGCGCACACCGCCGCCGCTCGGAGCGCGCAACGTCACCGGGGTCTGCACGCCCGACCGGTAGTGGTAGCGCGACAGCACGGTGGTGATCTCGTCGAAGCCGCTCGTCATGAAGTCGGAGTACTGGAACTCCGCGACCGGACGCCAGCCCTCCATCGCAGCGCCGACCGAGAACCCCACGATGGTTTCTTCGGCGATCGGCGTATCCATCACTCGGTCGGGACCGAAGCGCTCGAGGAATCCCTCGGTGACCTTGAACGCGCCGCCGTAGACGCCGATGTCCTCGCCGAGCATGATCACGCGCTCGTCGCGCTCCATCTCTTCCCACAGCGCTTCGGCGACCGCGATCAGGTAGGTGGCCTGTCCGTCCTCGGAGCGCTTTCCGCGCGGTTCGGCGCCGTGGCCCGCAGCGCCGGATTCGACCGTGGTGCTTGCCATCAGCCGGCCTCCGTTCCGCCGCCGCGCCCTGGCTCGGACGTCCAGTAGCCGTCCTCGACCCACACGCCCTTGTCGACGTCGCCGGGCTCGGGGAACGGCGAGGCGAGCGCATAGGCGTGCGCCTCCTCGAAGGCCTGCTCGACGCGCGCCTGCACGTCTGCGATCTCCGCATCATCGACGACGCCGAGCTGCCGCAGGCGCTCCTCGAAGTTCTTCACCGGGTCCATCGAGAGCATGTAGTGCTCGAGCAGTTCCTTCGGGACGTACTTCGCCGGATCGTGCCCGGCGTGGCCCCGCCAGCGCAGCGATACGGACTCGATCAGGGTCGGGCCGCCACCGCCGCGCGCCCGCTCGACGGCGTCGCGCGCCACGTCGAACACCTCGAGGACATCGGCGCCGTCGACGCGGACACCGGGGATGCCGTACGCGACCGCGCGCTCGGCGATCGTTGGCACCGCGAACTCCTTCTCGTTGGGCGTCGAGTAGGCGAACTGATTGTTGTTCACGACCCAGATCACGGGGAGGCGCTGGACGGCCGACCAGTTGATCGCCTCGTGCCAGCGTCCGTTCGAGGTGGCGCCATCGCCGCAGATCGCCATCGCGACCCGCCCGTCGCCGGCACGCTGGTAGGCCCATGCCGCACCGACGGCGACGGGATACGCGATCGGCAAGTGCGACATCACCGCGTAGGTGCGGTTGCCCTCCCAGTCGCCGATATGGCTGTTGCCGTCGCGGCCGCGCAGGTACCCGTCGATGCGCCCCCAGAACTGGGCGAGCACGCGGTTCAGGTCGAGGCCCTTCGCGAGTTGCGCGGTCAGGTCGCGGTGCGTGGGGAACAGCGAGTCGCGCGGCTCGAGGGCGAAGACCGTCCCGACGTGCGTGCCCTCCTGCCCGCGGCCGGAATAGATGGCGCCGGGCAGGCGGCCCTGCCGATACAGCGCCTCGAGCCGTTCGTCGACGTAGCGCGCGAGCTTGAGCAGGTAGAGCATGTCGCGCAGCCGCTCATCGGGGAGCGGCCGGTCGTTCGCGGTGGCGTCCGAGCGCACGGTGGTTGCCAGTGTCGTCCCTCCTACGGCGTGTGCAGGGCCCGGCCGGCGAGGGCGAGCATCGCCTCGCCGACGCCTTCGGACAGGGTCGGATGGGGATGGATATGCGCGGCGACGTCGCTCGGCGACGCGTCCCATGCGGTGATCAACATCGCCTCGGCGATCAGGTCGGTGACGTGCGGGCCGATCATGTGGACCCCGAGGACGGGCCCGTCGTTCGCCTCGGCGACGACCTTCACGATGCCGCCCTCGCCGACGATGTTGGCCTTGCCGATCGCGCGGAAGTCGAGCGTCTCGACCACGATCTCGTGGCCGGCCTCGCGCGCCTCCGCCTCGGTGAGGCCGACGCTCGCGAGCTCGGGCGAGCTGTACGTGACCCGCGGGATGCCGTGATAGTCGATCGCCGGCACGTCGATGCCGGCGATCCGTTCGGAGACGGCCATGCCTTCGGTGAACGCGACGTGCGCGAGCTGTAACGGGGTCGCGGCGACATCGCCGACCGCCCAGATCCCAGGGACGGTCGTGCGGAGCTGATCGTCGACCTGGACGTAGCCCCGCTGGTCGAGCGCGACGCCGGCCTCGGCCGCACCGAGGCCCTCGGTCACCGGGCCGCGGCCGATCGCGACCAGACAGATGTCGGCGCTGACGGTCTGGCTCGCGCCGTCGGTCTCATAGGTCACCGCCGCCTCGGTGTCGGTCGCGACGATCGAGGTGACGCTCGCGCCGGCGGCGGTCGTGATCCCGCGCTTGCGGAACGCGCGCGCGACGGCCTTGGACAGATCCTCGTCTTCGAGCGGCGCAAGTCGGGGGAGCGCCTCGATCATCGTGACCTCGGCCCCGAACGAGCGGTACATCGACGCGAACTCCAGTCCGACGGCGCCCGCGCCGATCACGATCGCCGACGCAGGGATCCGGTCCGCGCGAAGCGCCTCGTCGCTCGTCATGATGCGGCCGCCGACCTGCAGACCGGGCAGGAGCCGCGGGGCTGATCCGGTGGCGAGGATGATGTCGGTGGTGGTTACGGCGGCGCCGTTCACGGTGAGCGCTCGATCCGGCCCGAGGGTCGCGGTGCCGGTGAGGACCTCGATCCCGCGTTGCTTCACCAGTCCGGTCACGCCCTTGACGAGCTTGTCGATCGACGCGTCCTCGAACGCCTGGATCGCCGACCAGTCGGGCTCGCCGGCCGCCTTGATGCCCCATTCGGACGACCGCTCGACCGTGTCCATGACCGCTGCGGACTGGAGCAGCGCCTTGGTTGGGATGCAGCCGCGCAACAAACACGTGCCGCCAAGTCGATCGTCGCGTTCGACCAGAGCGACACGTTTGCCCAGCTGCGCGGCACGCAGGGCGGCTGAATATCCGCCGGTGCCGGCGCCGATCACGACTACGTCGTACGGGTCGCCCATGCGGAACGCAAGTCTACCGCCGATG
>DASYOY010000197.1:0-7729 GCA_036007245.1 Actinomycetota bacterium
GACGTGCACGAGCTTGTTCCATGGCTCCGCGTGGAATCCGCGGAGCGTGCCTGCAGTGGACTCGGAGATGTTCCATTGGACGGGCGTGAACGGTGGGACGCCGGCCTCGTGCAGCACCTCGTCGTGGAACACCTCTCGGAAGGAGCCGCCCGGCCGATCCGAGTCGGGGCGCACGTCGAGCTCGATCAGGAACAACCCCGCCAGGGGTCCGGGTGTCACGACCATCGACACGCGGTCAGCCTACCCAGACCTGGGGGTGACATCCCTACCCATAAATCTGCATACTTACGCACCTGGTGGACAGGTCGATCAAGGTAGCCGTGCTGGGAGCCTCCGGATTCTCCGGGGGAGAGCTCATCCGGCTGCTGCATGACCATCCACGGTTCGACGTGACCTTCGCGGGCGCCAAGGGGTCGGTCGGGGCGACCGTCGGTGCGTCCCATCCGCATCTCGCTGGTCTGCCCGCCGGAGACCTGGTGCTGTCGGAGATGGATCCGGACGCGATCGCAGTTGCTGCCGACCTGGTGTTCTCGGCGCTTCCCAACGGCACGAGCGCCGGCCTTGCGCCGGCGATCTTGGACTCGGGCGTCGCGCTGATCGATCTCGCCGGCGACTTCCGACTGCCGGCTGCCTCCTATCCGGCCTGGTACGGCTTCGAACACCCGGCGCCCGGGTGGCTCGACGAAGCGGTGTACGGGCTTCCCGAGCTGTTCCGCGACCGGGTGCCGGGCGCGAAGCTCGTCGCGAACCCCGGCTGTTTCGCCACCGCTGCGGTCATGTCGTGTGCGCCGATCCTTGCGGCGGGGCTCGCCGAGCCGGGTCCCGTTCGGGTCGACGCCAAGACCGGGGTCTCGGGAGCCGGCCGCGCAGCGTTGGAGTCGACGTCGTTCGGCGCGACCGAGGACTCCATCCGGCCCTATCGATTCCCCGCGCATCAGCACACGCCCGAGATCGAGCGGGGGATCGAGTTAGCGACGAGCCTGTCGGTGCAGGCGTTGTTCGTGCCGCACCTCGTGCCCGCGGTCCGCGGCGTCGTGACGACGTCGTACCTCACTGGCGCATCGGGCGCCTCGACCGAGGATCTGACCGAGTGCTTGACCGCGGCCTACGGGAGCGAGCCGTTCGTGCGGGTGCTCCCTCCGGGCGCGATGGTCGACGCGAAGCGCACCCGGGGGACGAACGTGATCGAGTTGCAGGCCGTGGCGGACCCACGCACCGGCACGGCGGTCGTCGTCGGCGCGGTCGACAACCTGGTGAAAGGCGCGGCCGGCCAAGCGATCCAGAACGCCAACCTCTTGATCGGCATCGAGGAAGCCACCGCCTTACCGACGACGGCGGTGTACCCATGAGCACCGGCGTCACGTATCCACGGGGGTTCACGGCCGCCGGGATCGCTGCCGGGCTGAAGCCGAGTGGCGCGCCGGATCTGGCGCTCTTGCTCGGTGATCCCGGCACGACGGCGGCGGGCCTATTCACCACGAACGCTGTGGTCGCGGCACCGGTCGTGCTGTCGCGGAAGCGCCTCGCCGCGGGAGGCGGCCGCGCCGTCCTCGTGAACAGCGGCCAGGCGAACGCAGCGACCGGGACGCAGGGTGATGACGACGCGTACACCGCGGTCGTGGCGGCCGCGCGAGCACTCGATATCGACGCCGCGGAGCTGCTCGTCTGTTCCACCGGTGTGATCGGCGAGCCGGTGCACATGGAACCACTGCTCGATGGGGTTCCACGGCTCGTCGCCGCTCTGGCGCCCGACGGCGGCGCCGGGTTCGCGCGGGCGATCATGACCACCGACACCGTTCCGAAGGAGGCGACCGCCGACGCGGACGGGATCCAGGTCGGCGGTGCCGCGAAGGGCGTCGGGATGCTCGCGCCGAGCCTCGCGACGATGCTTGCGTTCGTCACGACGGACGCACGCGTCGCGGCGCCGGATCTCGATCTCGTGGCGCGGCAGCGCCTCGCACCGGCGTTCGAGGCGGTCACGGTCGACGGTTGCACGAGCACGAACGACACGGTGCTGCTGTTCGCGAGCGGCGCGGCCGGCGGTTCGGCGCTCACGCCAGGCACCGGGGGATGGGATGCCTTCGCCGGTGCAGTCGCCGAGGTCGGCGAACGGCTTGCCGCCCAGTTGATCCAGGACGGCGAGGGCGTGAGTCACGTACTGATCGTCGACGTTGCGGGCGCACCCGGCGCTGAGGACGCGCGCCTGCTCGCGCGCGCGGTCGCCGGATCGCCACTCGTGAAGACGGCGGCGTTCGGCCAGGACCCGAACCCCGGGCGGATCGTGCAGGCCCTCGGTGCGTGCGGCGTCTCCTATGACCCGGCGACCGTGGACGTCTGGATCGGTGACACCCGGGTGGTCGATGCGGGGGTGATCCCACCGGCGTTCTTCGCGACCGATGATCTGCGTGCCGCCGCGGCGACCGCGATGGCCGGTCCGGAGGTGTCGTTGCGGATCTCGGTCGGCGACGGCCCCGGCGCGGCCCGCGTGCTCGGCGGCGACCTGTCCTATGGCTATGTCCGGATCAACGGGGAGTACACGACATGACGAGCGCCGACCTTCCACCGCAGATCCGCGAGCGCACCGTCGCGAAGGCGCGCACGCTGCTCGAGGCGTTGCCGTTCATGCGCGAGCACGGCGGACGCGTGATCGTGATCAAGTATGGCGGTGCGGCGATGGAGACCGCCGGCCTTGCTTCGACGTTCGCCGAGGACGTGATGCTGCTGCAGTCGGTCGGCATCAAACCCGTGATCGTGCACGGCGGTGGGCCGGCCGTGACCCAGCTGTCGGCGCGGCTCGGCATCGAAACGACGTTCGTCGATGGGCTGCGGGTGACGGACGCCGAGACACTCGACGTCGCGACGATGGTGCTGGCCGGCAAGTTGAACACCGACGTCGTGTCGTCGTTGGTCGCCGGCGGAGTCAGCGCCGTCGGTCTGTCCGGCGTCGACGGTCGCCTGTTGCTCGCGCGGAAACAAGACGGGCCGGACCTCGGGTTCGTCGGCGAGGTCGTCCAGGTGCACGCGGAGGTGCTGTCGACGCTCCTCGAGCGCTCGTTCGTCCCGGTGGTCGCGTCGATCGCCGTCGACGAGCAGGGGCAGGCCTACAACGTGAACGCCGACGTGGTTGCGGCCGAGCTCGCCGTGGAGCTCGACGCCGAGAAGCTCGTCTACGTGAGCGATGTGCCCGGGCTGATCGGTCCGACGGGCGACCTGCTCTCGGAGCTGTCGTCGAAACAGGCGGGCGACCTGCTTGCCGAAACCGGGGTGATCGACGGCGGCATGATCCCGAAGGTGCAGAGCGCGGTGCGCGCGCTCGACGCGGGCGTCGGCCGCATCCATCTCGTCGACGGACGGGTGGAGCACGCGGTCGTGCTCGAGTTGTTCACGCCGGAGGGCATCGGCACGATGATCACCCCCGACATCGACCGGATCACGCCGTGACCGGCGGCCGGTTGATGCCGACCTACGCGCGGCTCCCCGTGACGCTGGTGCGCGGCGCGGGATGCCGCGTCTGGGGGGATGACGGCACGCCGTACCTCGATCTGCTCGGGGGTCTCGGTGCGCTGAGCCTCGGCCACGCGCACCCTCGTTGGGTCGCGGCCGTGACGGACGCCGCCGCGACGATAGGACTCACGACGAACCTGGTGACGACGAGGCCGCAAGCGGCGCTCGCGGACCGGCTGGCGGCGATCACGCCCGTGGACGACGCGACCGTGTTCTTCTGCAATTCCGGCGCAGAGGCGAACGAGGCGCTGTTGAAACTTGTGCGCAAGCGTGGTCTCGCAACGGGTCGGCCGGCTGTGGTTGCGCTCGAGGGATCGTTCCACGGGCGGACCATCGCGACGCTCGCGGCGACCGGACAGGCGGCGAAGCGCACACCGTTCGAACCGCTGGTCGACTGGGTGCGGTTCGTGCCGCCCGGCGACATCGCTGCCCTCGACGCGGCGCTCGCGGCCGGCGACGTCGGCGCCGTCTTGCTCGAACCGATCCTCGGCGAGGGCGGCGTCGTGCCGTTGACGCCTGACTACCTGCGGGCCGTGCGCGCGCGCTGCGACGCAGATGGCGCACTCTTCGCGGCGGACGAAGTGCAAACCGGATCCGGCAGAACGGGTCGCTGGCTCGCGCTCGAAACCGCAGGTGTCCGGGCCGACGTGGTCACGCTCGCCAAGGCGCTCGGCGGTGGTCTGCCGATCGGCGCCGTCGTCGCTCGCGCGGAGCTCGCCTTCGGCCCCGGCGAACATGGCTCGACGTTCGGCGGCGGCCCGGTCCCGTGCGCCGCCGCGCTCGCGGTGCTCGACACCATCGAGGCCGACGACCTGCTCGCGAACGTCGCCGCGATGGGTGCGTTGCTTCGCGAGGAGGTCGCGCGGCTGGCACCCGACGGTGCGCTGGCGGACGTCCGCGGCGACGGTCTGTTGTGCGGGTTCCGACTGCCCGGTGCGAGGGCCGCCGCGGTTGTCCAGGCGTTGCTCGCGCGCGGGGTGCTCGCCTCGACCGCCGGCCCCGACGTGGTGCGCTGCACGCCGCCATTCACGATCGGTCCCGACGAGATCGACGAGGGCGCGAAGGCGCTCGCCGCCGCGCTCGAGGACGTCACATGAGCACCACCACGGGCGCCCGCGCTCGGCGGCGCCAGGCGATCGTCGAGCTCGTCTCCGGCGAACGGCTGGGCTCGCAGGAAGAGATCCGGTCCCGGCTCGCGCAGCTCGGACATCAGGCGACGCAGTCCACGATCAGCCGTGACCTCGAGGAGCTCGGGCTCGCGCGCGTGCACGACGCCGAGGGCGTGCGGTACGTCATGCCCGAGGCGGGCGGCACACCGTCGTCGACCCGCCTGCGAAGGCTCCTCGCGGAGTTCGCGGTCGCGTTCGTGCGAACCGACGTTGGTTTGATCGTGCGGACGCCGCCGGGTGCGGCCAACGTCTTGGCCGAAGGGATAGACCGCGCGGGGCTTCCGAAGGTCGCCGGCACGATCGCGGGCGACAACACGATCTTGATCGTCGGGCGCGAGGGCATCGGCGCCACGGCGATCGACACCATCCTGACCGACATCATGGAGGCGAACGATGGTTGAGAAAGCGGTCCTCGCGTACAGCGGGGGACTGGACACGTCCGTGACGATCCGCTGGCTCGTGGAACGAGGGTTCGAGGTGCATGCGGTGGCGGTCGACGTCGGTCAGCACGAAGATTTCGCGCAGATCGTCGCACGTGGCCAGCGAGCCGGCGCGGCGAGCGTGCGGGTCGTCGACGCCGTCGACCGGTTCGCCACCGAGTACCTGGCGCCGGCGATCCGCGCGAACGGGATGTACGAGGGCAAGTACCCGATGGTGTCCGGGCTGGCTCGGCCCTGCATCGCAGAGGAAGTGATCGCGGTGGCTCGCGAGGTCGGGGCATCGACCGTGGCCCACGGCTGCACCGGCAAGGGCAACGATCAGGTGCGCTTCGAGGTCTCGTTCGCGGTGCTCGCGCCCGACCTGGACGTGGTCGCGCCGATCCGTGACGACACGATCCCGCGCGAGAAGGCGATCGCTCTCGCGGGGGAGTGGGACATCCCGGTCACGAACGTGGCGACCGTCTATTCGATCGACGAGAACCTGTGGGGCCGCACCGCCGAGTGCGGGCCGCTCGAGGATCCGTGGGTCGCACCGCCGGAGGACGCGTTCGACCGGACGGCTGCGCGCCCCCATCGACCGACCGACCCGAGCGAGATCGTCGTGACGTTCGATCGCGGCGTGCCGGTCGCGCTGGACGGCGAGACGACGACGCTCCCGGACGTCATCCGCGCGCTCGACGGACTCGGTGGTCGTTACGGGTTCGGTCGCGTCGACATGATCGAGAACCGCCGGGTCGGCATCAAGAGCCGTGAGATCTACGAGGTCCCCGGAGCCCTGTCGATCATCACAGCGCACCGGGCGCTGGAGGACATGACGCTCGAACGCGACCTGGCGCACCACAAGCCCGGGATCGAAGCGCGGTGGGCGGACCTCGTGTACGACGGGCAGTGGTTCTCGCCACTTCGCTCGGCGCTGGACGCGTACATCGAGGCGACCCAGGCCCGGGTGTCCGGCGATGTCCGCCTCCGATACGAGCCGGGCTCGTGCACCGTCGTCGGACGGCGGAGCGATTCCTCGTTGTACGACCTGTCGCTCGCGACCTATGGATCGGCGGACGCCTTCGACCAATCCGATTCGCGCGGTTACGTCACGCTCTACGGACTGCCGCTCAAGGTGTGGTCGGCGAAGCAGCGCCCCGCGTCATGACCGACCGGCCGCTCTGGTCCGGACGGTTCTCGATGCCGCCGGCGCGGGAGGCACAGGCGCTCGGGCACTCGCTCGACGCGGACCGCGTCCTTGCCGACGAAGATGTGCGAGCAGGGACGGCGCACGTCGAGGCGCTGCGCGAGGCCAGTCTCCTGACCGACGACGAGGCACGGCAGCTGACCGACGCGTTGGCCACGGTCCGCGACGCCATCGCTGAGGGAACGTTCGCGTTCGATCCCGCGGATGAGGACATCCACTCGGCGATCGAGCGGGGTGTGATCGGATCGCTGGGAGACGTCGGCGCCAAGCTGCATGCTGGGCGGTCGCGGAACGATCTGGTTGCGACCGACGTTCGGCTGCATCTGCTTGCGCTCGCGGCTTCAGCGGCGGACGACGTGCGCGAGGTTGCGCGCGCGATCGTCGCGCGCGCGCGCGAACACGTCGACGATCCGATGCCGGGATCCACGCACGTCCGTCCCGCCCAGCCGATCACGGTCGGACACCATCTCTGTGCGCATGCATGGGCGCTGGCGCGCGATCTCGGGCGGTTCGCCGACTGGCGCCCTCGCGCCTCCGTGTCGCCACTCGGCGCGGGCGCCCTCGCGACCTCGACCCTCGGGCTCGACCCGGTCGCCACCGCAGCCCGGCTCGGGTTCGACCGGGCGTTCGACAACTCGCTGGACGCGGTGAGCGATCGCGATGTGCTCCAGGAAGCGGTCGCGGTCGCGTCGATCTGCGCGACGCACCTCTCGCGACTCGCGGCCGACCTGTTGCGCTGGACCGACCCCGCGTTGGGCTGGGCCGAGCTGGACGAGGCGTACTCGACGGGGTCGAGCATGATGCCGCAGAAGCGGAATCCCGATACGGCCGAACTCGCGCGCGGCAAGGCGGCGCGGATCGCGGGCGACTTCGTCACGCTCGCCGCGATCCTGCAGGGGCTCCCGCTCGGGTATCAGCGCGACCTTCAGGAAGACAAGGAGCCGGCGTTCGACGCGTTGGAGACCGTCGGCCTGACCGCGCGCGCCCTCGCCGGCGCCGTCGCGACGCTTCGGATCGACACCGCGGCGATGCGCGCCGCATGCGCAGATCCAGGCCTCTACGCGACCGACGTCGCAGAGACATTGGTCAAGCAAGGGGTGCCGTTCCGCGAGGCGCACCGTAAGACGGGAGAGCTGCTGAAGACGCTCTCCGACCAAGGCCAGACGCTCGCCGATCTCGACGACGTCGGCTGGAAGGAGTTCGGCGTCGCTGACGGCGCCGCGCTGCTCGACCCTGATCGCTCGATCGCCGCGCGAACCGTGGCCGGCGGTCCATCTCGTGCGTCGGTCGAGGCACAGCTCATGGCGCTGGACGTGCTGCTCGACGCCTGACCACGGCGGAGGCCGCCGGCGAAGCCGGCGGCCTCCGGTGGGTCCGGTGACGCGGCGTCGGCGTTAGCCGACGACGCGCACGTTCGCGGCCTGCGGGCC
>DASYOY010000198.1:0-10058 GCA_036007245.1 Actinomycetota bacterium
GTACGCGACGACGAACGGCCGGTAGACGTGCGCGGTCGAGATCGCCGCCTCGCCGGTCTCGGGGTTGACGGCGACGGCACCGGTGTCGTGCTCGCGCACCACGATCTTCGCGTCGGACAGATCGCGACACGCCCACGTCACGGCGAGCACCATGAACGGCACCAGCGGCAGGACGTAGAAGAAGAACGTCGGTCGCGTCTGCACGAACCACGGTAGGTACTGGCCGAGGAACGCCACGATGAGGAAGCCGCCGCGCCAATCCCGCGTCCGACGCCACGCGAAGAGCACGTACGGCAGCGCGACCACGCTCGCCCAGAAGATGAACGGGTTCCCGATCGCGAGGATCTGCTCGGTGCTCGTCCCGATGTTCTTCACGTAGAAGCTGATCGGGCGAAGGAGCAAGATCCAGCCACCCGGGTGTGCGTAGTAGGGGTGCGTCGGCGTCTGCAGGCCGGTCTTCGGATCGAGCTGTGTCCACTGGATCCCGTTGTGATGGAAGTCCCAGGTGGCGCCCATGTTCGCGACCCAGTCGTGCCAGCTCCACGCGAAGTGGTGGAACCAGGGGAGCCACGTGATCATGTAGATCGCGATCGGCGTGAGCAGCAGCGCCAGGACGATGCCGAACGACTCGCGTGACACCGCACGACCGAACGCGCGGAGCCAGGAGCGGGCGCGATGCCGCCGGGTCGTCTCCCACATGTAGGCGAGGACGACGATCGCGAACAACGCGAACACGCCCGACCACTTGACCGCGCTCGCGGCGCCGAGGGCCGCGCCGGCCGCGAACCGCCACGGGCGCCAGATCGGTGAGGGGGCGGGGGCCGGGCTCGGCGGCGGGACGGGGAGCGTCCCCGCGTCATCGACCTGGTCGGGGTTCGCCGTCTCGAGCGCGACGGCGGCGTCCGGTGGCGGATCTGGGTCCTCCGGTTCGGCGCGCGGCGCGGTCTCGTCGGCCGCGGCCTGGCGCGCGTCGATCCATCTTCGGTCGAGCAGGAAGAGCACGAAGGCCAGCACGATCCAGAACTCGACGTGGATGTCGAGCAGGCCGACGCGCGACATCACCACGTTCAGGTTCTCGACGGCCATCAGCAGCCCCGCGACCGCGGTCCAAAGGGCCGATCCGAACAGGAGCTGCGCCATCACGGCGGTGAGCGTCACGACGAGCGTCCCGGCGACGACGGAGGAGATCCGCCAGCCGAACGAACGCATCCCGAAGAGCTTGACGCCCATCGCGATCTCCCACTTCCCGAGTGGGGGATGGACCCACGAGCCGACATCCCACTTCGTCGTGCGCCAGTACTGCTCGTCGCTCGAGTCGATGGTGCAGGTGTGGTTGGACCAGCCGACCAGGATGCAGGCGGCCTTCGGGTAATAGACCTCGTCGAAGACATAGTCCGACGGGTTGCTGACGTGCACGATGCGGAGCCAGCCCGCGAGGATGGTGACGGCAACGATGGCCACGACCGGACGGTTGAGTCGCGACAACGCACGCACGCGACCAGGGTACCCGTGGCCGTCGGCCATCCCGGCCGTGTCGGCGCTCAGGCGAGCGTCCGACGGATCAGCTCCGCGGCGTCGCGGAGCTCGTCTTCGGGAAGCGGCGGATAGTCGGCGCTCGAGACCAGGACCGCGCCGTTGGGCAATTGCGTCTCGACCGCCTCGCCCTTCAGCATCCGGTCGCTGAGGGCGTCACCCTGCCGATGGGGCGCCAGCATGAAGTGGAGGTGCGGGATGCCCGACCCGAACACGTCGACGTAGATCTGCTCGTCGCGTCGCGGATCGCCGCGGAGCACCGGCCCAGGACGTCGCCCAGGGTCGCCGCTTCCTCACCGTCCAGCGCCGTGATCGTCGTGATGTGCCGCCGGGGCTCCAGGTAGGAGAACCCGAGTACCTCGGAGGAGGGGCTGGTGGTGAGCCGCCACCGAGGGTCGCTCCAGACCTCGGCGCGGTGCAGCTCCGGGTCGCCGTCGGTGCCGCGGCACGCGGGGCAGTCGGGGTAGCGGATCATCGTGGGCGGTCGGCCTTCCGCCGGACGAACTGCAGTCCTTGGAACACGTCGGTGATCGACCCCGACTTGTTGTCGACGAGCCCCGTCGCCAGGCCGGTGCGATGGACGAGGTCGAAGTCGACGTCGGTGTCGGTCTGCGCCGCGCGCTTGGGCCACGCGATCCACAGACGGCCCGCTGGGGCGATCGCGCGCGCAAGCAGATCGATGCGTCGGCGCAGCGCGCTTGCGCGCATAAAGAAGGCGAGGATCACGTCGAGGTCTCGGCCGGTGCGCGTGAGGAACGAGACGCCGTCGGGGAGCGGCGCGAGCGCCGTGAGCTCGCGGTCCAATCCGTCGGGGGCATCGAGGACGCGCACGCGCGCCCCTTCCGCGATGCCGAGCTTCTTCCACAGGGGCGTGGAGGAATAGTCCTTGTGATCCGCGCGGGCCATGCGGCCTCACGATAGCGGGGCCTTTCGGGACGTGCGACCATCGACGCATGCCCGGTGTGCTGCATGTGGTCGCGACCCCGATCGGGAACCTTGGCGATCTCAGTCAGCGCGCACGCGAGACGCTCGCGACCGTCGATCTCGTGGTCGCCGAGGACACGCGTCGCACGGGCAAGCTCCTCGCATCCCTCGGCATCGACGCGCGCATGCGCTCGATGTTCGAGGGGAACGAACGTCAGCGAACCGACGAGGTGCTCGAGGTACTGCGGGACGGCAGGACCGTCGCGCTCGTGTCCGACGGGGGCACGCCGCTCGTCTCGGACCCCGGTTACCGGTTGGTCCGGGCCTGCATCGATGATGGCATCGACGTGCGGGCGGTCCCGGGGCCGTCCGCCGCCATCGCCGCGCTCGTCGTGAGCGGGCTCCCGACCGACCGCTTCGTCTTCGAGGGGTTCCTGCCGCGGACCGCGGGGGAGCGGCGGGCGCGGCTCGCCGCGATCGCCGACGAGCCGCGCACCGTCGTCGTGTACGAGTCGCCGCGGCGGCTCGCGACATTGCTCGACGAGCTCGCTGCGATCGATCCGGACCGGGGTGCCGCCGTCTGCCGCGAGCTGACGAAGCTCCATGAAGAGGTGCGCCGCGGGTCGGTCGCCGAGGTGCGTGCGGCGCTCGGCGACTCGGCGATCAAGGGCGAGGTCGTCGTCGTGCTCGCCGGACGACAGGCCGGCGAGCCGGTGGACGTCGAGGCCGCGGTGGCCGAAGCTCGCGACCTCGTTGCCGACGGCGCCCGGAAGCGCGAGGCGGCGCACACGGTCGCCGAGCGGACCGGGGTGTCGGCGAACGCGATCTACCGCGCGCTCGTCCCGGAGGCGACCGCATGAACGTCGGCGCGGTGCAACCCCCCCGCCCAGACGGCGTTCCGCTTCGACCCGATGTCGCGCGCCCCGCGCTGCCGCCGCGGACCGATCAGCTGCATCGCCGCCGGCGCTCCGATCCGACCTTCGTCGGTGTGCTCGCGATCTTCCTCGCGGGAGCGATCGTGGTGGCCTCGATCGCGATCGCCGCCCCGGGCCCCGCGCCCGTCCCGGGTGGCCCGTCGAGTGCAAAGGGCGCGGGGCAGCCCGGCATCGCCGACACCGTGCCGATGGGTCCGGACGGCCCCTACGCCTTCCTCGCCGCGACGTATGTCGACGGCCGGCGCGAGCCGGTCCGATGGAACCCGTGCCAACCGATCGAGTATCAGCTCAACGTGGTGCACGGGTCGCCCGAGACCGACGACGCGATCTCCGGGGCGCTGGACCTCGCGAGCCAAGCGTCGGGGATCACCTTCCAAGACGACGGGACGACGACTCACGGGATCGCCGCGATGCGTCACGGGCGGTACTTCACCGACGCGCTCCACTCTGTGTACCGGCCGGTCCTGATCACCGTCGTGGCCCACGCGCAGTTCCTGCGCTTCCACGTCCCCCGCCGGGTGCTGGCGTTCACCCATCCGGAGCAAGGCACGCAGGCCGCCGACGACGAGTGGGTCTCCGGGTACATCGTGGTCGACGGTGGGATCCACTATGCGAACAGCGGACGGTGGTCGATGGAGCTGGTGCTCGCCCATGAGGTCGGGCACCTGCTCGGCCTCGGCCACGTGAACGACCCGACCGAGCTGATGTTCAGCACCCAGGTCGCGAGGGGCGCGATCCCCGCCCCGATCGACGGGTACGGGCCCGGCGACCTCGCGGGCTTCGAGCTGCTCGGCGCCGACCAGGGGTGCCTTCCGCACATCCGCGTCGCGCCGTAGATCCGGCCGTTCGAAGGCCTGCCGGTACGATGTGCGCCACTATGGGCCGCGACGTCTTCTACATCACGACGCCTATCTTCTACGCGAACGACGTGCCCCACATCGGGCACGCGTACAACGCTGTGGGGACCGACTTCATCGCGCGCTACCACCGGCTGCGCGGGGAGGAGGTCTTCCATCTCACCGGCACCGACGAGCACGGGCTCAAGGTGCTGCGGGCGGCTGAGGCCAACGGGGTGAGCCCGCGGGCGTGGGCCGACCAGCTCGAGCCGAAGTGGCGCGAGGTGTGGGCCCGGCTGGACATCGCCTACGACGACTACATCCGCACCACCGAGCCGCGGCATCACGAGGCGGTGGTGAAGATCCTCCAGGCGGTCAAGGACAACGGGCGCGACGACATCTACCTCGGCCACTACGAGGGTCTGTACTGCGTTCACTGCGAGGCCTACTACAACCAGTCCGACCTCCTCGAGGGGAACCTCTGCCCGATCCACGAGCGCCCGGTCGAGCTCGTCCGCGAGGACAACTATTTCTTCCGGCTGTCGGCGTACGCGGATCGGTTGCTGGCGCACTACGAGGCGCACCCCGAGGCGGTCGAGCCGGCGACGCGCCGCAACGAGGTGCTTTCGTTGATCCGAGGCGGGCTTCAGGACTTCTCGATCAGCCGCACGACGTTCAACTGGGGCGTGCCGTTGCCCTGGGACGAAACCCACGTGACGTACGTCTGGTTCGACGCATTGACGAACTACATCACCGTCGCCGGGTACGCGAACGATCCCGAGCGGTTCGCGCGGATGTGGCCCGCGAACATCCACTCGATCGGCAAGGACATCCTTCGCTTCCACGCGGTGTATTGGCCCGCGATGTTGCTGGCCGCCGGCGTCGAGCCCGCGGAGCAGGTGTGGGCGCACGGTTATCTCACCGTCGGCGGCAAGAAGATGTCGAAGACCAACCTCACGGGGATCCACCCGTTCGAGTTGATCGACCACTTCGGTGTCGACTCCTATCGGTACTTCTTCATGCGGCAGATCGCGTGGGGGGCCGACGGCGACTTCTCGTGGGAGGCGATGGTCGAGCGTCATAACGCCGACCTTGCCAACGGACTGGGGAACCTCGCCAGCCGGGTGCTCGCGATGCTCGCGAGCAACTACGACGGCGCCGTTCCGGAGCCGAGCCTGCCCGGAACCGAGTCCGACCTGCCCGATGTGATCACCAAGGCCGCCAAGCGCTACGACGACCACATGATCCAGGTCGAGCTCCAGAAGGCGGTGGGAGCGGTGTGGTCCATCGTCGACCGCGCGAACGGCTACCTCGTCGAGAAGGAGCCGTGGAAGCTCGCGAAGGCCCCGGCGAACGCCGGCGAACTCGGCGGCGTGCTCTATGCGAGCGCCGAAACGCTCCGGATCATCGCCGTGTTGATCCAGCCGTTGATGCCGGCCGCCGCCCAGCGGCTGTGGCAGCAGCTCGGTCTGCCGGGGGTGGTCGCCGATCAACGGCTTCCGCACGCGGCAGTGTGGGGCGGACTGCCAGTGGGTACCGTCACGCACAAGGGCGACGCGCTGTTCCCCCGCCTGGACGCGGAGGAGTAGCGGTCGGCGGGGAACCTGCCCCGTCGACCGCTGGATGAGGCTTCCCAACTTCGTGTTTCACGTGAAGCTCACCCTGTTCACCCGAACTTGAGACCGGGTAAGGTCCGCGCCAGATGGGCGCCTCGAACCCTGAACTCCCGGTGCAGTCCACGGCCGTCGACACCCACTGTCACCTGTTCCTGATGGACCAGGAACCTGCAGTGGCGGTCGAGGCCGCGAGGGCCGCACGGGTCGAGCGCATGATCTGTGTGGGCGTCGACGTTCCGACGAGCGAGCGCTCGATCCAGATCGCCACGGAACTCGAGGGTGTGCGTGCGACGGCGGGGGTTCACCCCCACGATGCCGACGGGTTCGACGACGAGGCCGCCGCCAGGATCGAAACCCTCCTGAAGGATCCCGCCGTGGTGGGGGTCGGGGAGTGCGGGCTCGACTGGTTCCGGATGCAGAGCGAGCGCGAGGCACAGCTGCGGACCCTCGCGGCACACGTCGAGCTCGCGCGCGACTGTGGAAAACCGATGATCGTCCATGTGCGTGACGCATGGGACGACGCGCTTCGAGTGTTGCATGAGGGTTCCGCCGAGCGCGTGGTGATCCACTGCTTCACGGGTGACGCGGACATCGCACGCGAGTGCGAACGACGCGGCTATTGGCTCTCGTTCGCCGGCAATGTGACGTATCCGAAGAACACGCACATGCGCGAAGCGGCCGCCGTGGTGTCGCTCGATCGCGTGTTGGTCGAGACCGACAGTCCATTCCTCGCGCCGCAGAAGCTTCGCGGCACCGACAACGCACCGCAGAACGTCGTGATCACGCTCGCGGAGCTTGCAACCGTGCGAGATGAACCGCTCGAACTGCTCGCGGATGCGACGGTTTCGAACGCGGAGACGGTCTTCTCCGGCCTCTGAGAGCCCGGAACGGGCCTCTGCCCTCAAGGTTGCAGTAAGGGTTGAGGGTTCGATAGGGTGGCCCTCCATGCGACCGGAGGCCACGTCCGGCCGGGCTCCTTCCCACCCAGCCGCTTCCCCCGAAGGCCCTCCCCGTTCCATACGGAGGCAGGGTGGTACGACCGACACGAGTCAGGCGGCTTCGACGCCGTCGCGCGCTCAAGGCTGCGATCGTCGCGGCCGGTGTCGCGATGTCGGTGATGGTCGTGTCCGGCGCATGGGCGAAAGACGTGACCCTCGTGATCGACGGGCGCTCGCACAACGTGCGCACGCGATCGACGAGCGTCGAGGACCTGCTGTCCGATCAAGGTGTGCCGCTGTCGATCGGGTTGCAGGTCGAACCGCCGCCGGCGACCTCGCTCGCCGACGGCATGACCGTCACCGTGAGTCCGCCGCCGGGTGTGCCGGCGAACGGGTTCTCAGCGTCGGTCACCTCCACAGGTGTGGGGGTCTGGGTGGTGGAGCGACCGGGGACGGGTTCGTTCGGGAAGGCGAACTCCGGACCCGGAGAGGCTTCCACCTCTGCGGCCGGTGTCGGGCCTTCGGGCGTGACCGTGCGGGCCGTCGTGACGGGGAAGGTGCACGACGTCTCGACCAACGCGGAAACGACCGGGGCGCTCCTTACGGCCATGGGGATCCAACCCGACGCTGACGACCGCGTCGTCCCGCCACCCAGTACCCCCCTCCACGACGGCATGACGATCCGGTACGACCAGGTGTCGACCACCACGCACGTGATGACGTTGCCGATCCAGATGCCGGTCGACACGCAGTACACGTCGACCCTCACGCCGGGGCACGTGCTGGTGCTGACCCACGGCGCGACCGGGGTCGAGCGCGCGGCCGTGGCGGTGAAGACCGTCAACGGGCGCGTCGTCTCGCGGCGGGTCGTGTCGCGGAGCGTGCTGGACCCGCCGGTGCCCGAGGTCCGGCTGTCGGCGCCGTATCCGATGACCGGCGGGACCCTCCAAGAGCCGGGGACGGGCGCCACCACCGAGACCGGCGAGGCCTCGTGGTACGACCCGCCATGGAGCGGCATGACCGCGGCGAACCCGTGGCTGCCCTTCGGCACCCACGTCACCGTGACGGACCTCGACACCGGGCGCTCCGTTACGGTGGTGATCGATGATCGAGGACCGTTCGGACCGGGGCGGATCATCGACCTCTCGCCCGAGGCCTTCTCCGCGCTCCAGCCGCTCGGCCACGGCGTCCTCCACGTCTCGCTCTCCTGGTAGCCCGTCGCCGCGGGCGTTGCTCGAGGCCTACGGGATCGAGCCCTCGAAGGCGCTCGGACAGCACTTCCTGATCGACCCGAACCTCGCCGCGGCGGTCGCCGCCGACGTGGGCGTTGGCCCCGGGGACGCGGTCGTCGAGATCGGGGCCGGGCTCGGCGCGCTGACGACGGCGCTGGCCGAGCGAGACGTCGACCGAGTGCTTGCGATCGAGTTCGACCGCCAGCTCCTGCCGGCGTTGCGCTCAGTCGCCGAGGCGTTTCCGGCGGTCGAGGTGCTCGACGCGAACGCCACGAAGATCGACTGGTCCGCGACGCTCGGGGACGGTGCGTGGGTCGCGTGCGGAAACCTTCCGTACAACGTCGGCACCGCGATCGTGCTGTCGCTGTTGCAGCACGCGCCGACGGTGCGAACGCTCGTCGTGATGGTGCAGCGCGAAGTCGCCGATCGGTTGATCGCGACACCGTCGTCGCGCGAGGGGTACGGACCGACGAGCCTGCGTGTCGCGTTCCACACCGAGGCGGCGATCGTGCGCTCGGTGCCCGCGTCGGTGTTCTGGCCGCGCCCGTCGGTGGCGTCGGCGATCGTCCGGATGGACCGGCGGCCGCAGCCCGCCGTCGACGTCGACGAGGCGACGCTGTGGCGGGTGGTGGACGAGGCGTTCGGCCAACGACGCAAGACGATCCGCGCCGCGATCCGGCGTCTCGGTGCGGATGAGCCCGACGCGGTGCTCGCCGGGGCCGGCGTGGACCCGTCGGCCCGGCCCGAGGAGCTCGACCTGGCCGCCTTCGCGCGGATCGCGGAGGCTCTGCCGGCGTGAGCGTCAACCGTCGCGCCCACGCCAAGCTCAACGTCTTCCTGCGCGTGGTCGGCGTCCGCGACGACGGGTACCACGACATCGAGACGGTGATCCTGCCGCTCGAGCTGCACGACGTGGTGATGGCCGAGCACTCGGACGGCTTCGCTGTGGCGGTGGAGGGCCCCCGTGCCCGGGAGCTCGCCCGCGCCGGCGGCGAGGCGCTGGTGGAACGGGCGGCGCGGGCGTGGGCGCACGAGACCGGGCGCGAGGCGCCTGGCGCGATGATCACCGTCGACAAGCGGATCCCGGTCGCCGCCGGACTCGGGGGCGGCAGCGCCGACGCGGCGGCGACGATCCTCGCACTCGACGAGCTCCACGGGACAGGCCTTCCCACCGAGACCCTGCTGGGCATCGCCGCGGCCGTCGGCTCGGACGTTCCTGCGCTCCTGCTCGGTGGTCCGGTCTACGCCGACGGCCGCGGCGACCGCGTCACGCCGGTGCACGCGCAGACGACACATTGGGTCGTGGTCCCGGCGTCGTTCGCGGTGCGCACACCCGACGCATACGGATGGTGGGACGCGCGCTCCGAGACCGGTCCCGATGCCGGCGCCGTGATCGCCGCGCTCGAGGCCGGTAACGACGAGATCCTCGGCCCGGCGATCTTCAACGATCTGCAGTTCGCCGTCGCGGCCCGGCATCCGGAGGTGTCCGACACGATCGCTGCGTTGATGGATGCGGGCGCGCTCGGCGCCGTGATGTCCGGCAGTGGCCCGACGGTGGTCGCACTCGCACGCCATATGGCGCACGCCGATCAGATCGCCGACGCGGTGCCGGGTGCGTTCGTGACCTCGGGGCCTCCACGTACGATGGGGCCGCCCTCCGGGGTCGTCTAATGGCAAGACACGGGCCTTTGGAGCCTGGAATGGAGGTTCGATCCCTCCCCCCGGAACGTTGCTCCGTCAGTTGGGTGCGATCGTGCGCCGCTTCGAACGAACCCGCTCGCACGATGCATCTTCGGGATGCACGACGCGAACAACCGTGGCGCGTTCGATCCGCACGGTGAAGACATAGCGGCCCGTCGCAGACGTCATGGTGTCCCTCGTCGGGATCCCGGTCGGTCGAAGCACGCGAAGCGCGACGCGCTGCGACCCGACGCACGCCGGATCGATCGACAGAAGACGACCGGTGACATCCGCGCGCGACCCCGCGGGCGCCGCGCTCGGCGCCGAGATGGTCATCCCCCGACCCAGCTGCCCGTAGCCATTC
>DASYOY010000199.1:0-8776 GCA_036007245.1 Actinomycetota bacterium
GCCGTCCAAGCCGGTACAGATCCTCGGCTGGAGCCACGTCCCGAGCGCGGGCGACGACTTCCGCGAGGTCGAGGACGAGCGCGAGGCGCGACACATCGCCGAGGAGCGTGAGGCGAAGTCCCGCCAGGCCGAGCTGGTCACCGCGCGTCGCGCGACGCTGCAGGATCTCCTGCGGCGCACCGGGTCCGATGCCGTGACCGAGCTGAACATCATCGTGAAGGCCGACGTCCAGGGCTCGGTGCAGGCGCTCGAGGACTCACTGCTCAAGCTGCCGCAGGACGAGGTTCGCGTGAACATCGTGCGGGCGGGCGCGGGCGGGATCACGGAGAACGACGTCACGCTCGCGATGGCGTCCGACGCGATCATCGTCGGTTTCAACGTGCGGCCCTCGGCCGGCGCGCGAGAACTCGCCGAGAAGGAAGGCGTCGACATCCGGACCTACCGGGTGATCTACGACGCGATCGACGACATCAAGTCCGCGTTGTCGGGCTTGCTGAAGCCGGAGGAGCACGAGCGGATCCTCGGCGAAGCCGAAGTACGGCAGACCTTCCGGGTGCCGAAGCTCGGGGTGATCGCCGGCAGCTACGTCCGGTCGGGCGTGATCAAACGCAACGCCCGGGCCCGCCTCGTGCGCGACGGTGTCGTCGTCTACGACGGCAGGATCGCCTCGCTCCGCCGGTTCAAGGACGATGTCGGCGAGGTTCGCGACGGCTACGAGTGCGGCATCGGCCTGGAGAACTACCAAGACCTCAAGGACGGCGATCTCGTCGAGGCCTACGAGGTCGAAGAGGTCGCCCGCAGCATCTAGCGCCGTGGTCGTCGCCGTCGAGCGGTTCGACCTGCGGATCCCCGGGGCGCGCTCCCTCAAAGAGAAGCGACACGTCGTCAAGGGCCTGACCGCGGCGCTCCGGCAGGCGTTCGCCGTGAGCGTCGCCGAGGTCGAACATCAGGACCTGTGGCAGCGGGCGACGATCGCGGTCGCCGTGGTCGGTCCGGACCAGTACCAGCTCCGGCGCGTGATGCAGGCGGTCGGTACGCGGGTCGACGCGTGGGCCGAGGTCGAGGTGATCGACCGCGAGCTGCAGGTGTGGTGGCCCGAGGACGAGTAACGGCGGCCGTCGCTGAGGAGCAGGACCGCGCCGGTACCCTGGATACATGCCGCAGGGACCACGTACCGACCGGGTGGGCGAGGAGTTCCGCGAGATCCTCGCCGAGGCGATCCAGGGGTTGAAGGACCCCCGGGTCGGCTTCGTCACGGTGACCGGGGTGAAGGTCTCGCCGGACCTCCACGTCGCCTGGGTCTATTACACGGTGCTCGGCGATGCGAAGGCGGCCGCCGGCACGCGGGCGGCGCTCCGTTCCGCGGCGCCGCACCTTCGACACGAGCTCGGGCGCCAGATCCGGCTGAAGGTCACGCCGGAGCTGCGGTTCGAGCAGGACCCGTTGTCCGCATCCGCGGAGCGGATCGACGAGCTGCTGGACCAGGTGCACGCCGATGGCGACGGAAACTGACGAGCTCGCGCGCGCGGCCACGGTGCTGCGCCGGGCGCCGGAGGTGGCGATCGCGTGCCACGTCAATCCCGATGCAGACGCGCTCGGGTCGAGCCTCGGGCTCGCACACCATCTGATCGCACGAGGCACCAGGGTGGTGATCTCGTTCCCCAACGAACCGCTGGAACTGCCGCCGTGGGCGGCGGCGCTGCCGGTCGACGGGCTCGTCGTGCCGGTCGACGCGTTCCCGGCCGCGCCGGCCGTGATGGTGACGTGTGACTGCGCGGCGTTCGACCGGCTCGGGTCGCTCGGCGCGGCAGCCGATGCGGCGGAGGAGCTGATCTGGATCGACCACCACCGCTCGAACGACGGGCGCGGCACGATCCGCCTGGTCGATCCCGATGCGTCGAGCACGTGCGAGGTCGTCGCGAGGCTGATCGACGCCATCGGAGGAGATCTCACGGACGAGAGCGCGATCTCGTTGTACGCAGGGTTGGTCACCGACACGGGCCGGTTCCAGTACGAAGCGGCGACCCCGGAGACGCTCCGGCTCGCCGCGCGGCTGCGGGAGCACCCGTTCGATCATGCGCACCTGTCGCAGGTGCTGTACGAGAACAACCGCGCCGCGTACCTCGACGTGCTCGGCGTCGCGATGGACCGCGCCGAGCTCGACGCGGCCGCCGACCTGGTGTGGACCTACGTGTTGTGGTCGGACCTAGAACAGGCGGGCGCGGATCCCGGCGACGTCGACGACCTGATCGACGTCTTGCGCGCGACGCGCGACGCCGACACCGCGGCGCTAGTGAAGCAGCAGCGCGACGGCCGGTTCAAGGTGAGCGTCCGGTCTCGCGGCGCGCGCGACCTGAGCGCCGTCGCCGCCGCCTTCGGCGGCGGCGGCCACCGCCTCGCGGCCGGCTACACCAGTGAGGTCGGCCCCGCCGAGACGATCCGCCGCCTGCGCCAGGCCGTGACGGCGGCCGCGCCGGCCTCGTGAGCGAGGAGCGGCGAAGCGCCGGGCCCGACGGCCTCGCACTGATCGACAAGCCCCAGGGCATCACGTCCCACGACGCGGTCGCGATCGTCCGGCGATCGCTCGGCACGCGCAAGGTCGGGCATGCGGGCACGCTCGATCCGATGGCGACGGGTCTGCTCGTGATGGGGGTCGGCCGCGCGACCCGGCTGCTGCGGTTCCTCGGCGATCTCACGAAGGTCTACGAGGGCACGATGCGGCTCGGGGTCGAGACCGCGACGCTCGACGCGGACGGCGACGTGACCCGCACCGCGGCGGTCGACGTGACCGACGACGCCATCGACGCCGCGATGGCGGCGAAGCTCGGCGCGAGCGCGCAACGCCCACCGGCGTTCTCCGCGGTCAAGGTCGGCGGCCGCACGCTGCACGAGGCGGCGCGCAAAGGTGAGGTGCTCGAGGCGCCGGCGCGCATCGTGCGCGTCGACCGGTTCGAACGGACGTCGCGCCAAGGAGACCAGGTCACGTTCGTGGCCGCGGTGAGCGGCGGGACCTACGTCCGGGTCCTCGCCGCCGACGTCGGCGAGGCGCTCGGCTGCGGGGCGCATCTCTCGGCCCTGCGCCGCACCGCGATCGGGCCGTTCGACGTCGCCGACGCGCGGCCGCCCGACGATCCGGGCGAGCCGTTGCCGCTCGACCGAGCCGTTGCCCACCTCCCGCGGTGCGAGCTGATCGCGGAGGAGGCGATCGCCGCGTCTCACGGAAGGATCCTCGGCCCCGCGGCGATCGACGGCCCCTACGGCGTGTACGACCCCGACGGCCGGCTCGTCGGCGTCTATCGCGACGACGGCGGCAAGGCGCGCCCGCTCGTGATCCTCGCGCCCGCGTGATCAGTCGAGCACGTGGAAGAACACCGAGAGCGACCAGATCGCGAGCACCAAGGTTCCGCCGACCACGGAGACCGTGAGCCCGATCCGTCGTGAGCTCCACCGTTGGATCGAGATCGGCGGCCGCGGCGGTGCGAGCGCGCGGAACTCGGCGATCAGATCGCGGGTGTCTTCCTTCAGATACCGCTGCAGCTCGGTCGGGATCGCCATCCCCTGCGCGGCCGCGAACGCCTCGGCGACATCGTCGGGCGTGAAGTACTTCAAGGCGGCGTTGTAGACGCGCGGCGCGTCGGTCCGAAGCGCCATCACGAGCATCATGTTCGCGAGGTCGACCGCCTGTCGCCACGGCGACGGGCGCACTTCGAGGCCCGACACGTCGATCACCTGGAGGTGGCCGTCGACGACGAGCATGTTCGCGGGCTTCAGATCGCGGTGTGCGAGGCCCCAGTCCCACAGTCGACGCACGAGGTGCATCCCTTGATCGACGATCGCGTCGTCGACCGTCGCGTGGCCCAGCGTGTCGGCGTTGTCGAAGAACTGCTCGGCGAGCAGGTATTCCTGGTTCGGGGTCAGCTCCACGATCCCATAGGTATGCGCGACATGGAACCCATCGTCGTCGAGCAGGCGGAGCGCGTAGTCCTCCTGCCCGATCAGCTGGCGCACGCTCGAGAACGACGTTTCGTCCTCGAGCCGTCCGTACATGATCGTGCGCACGATGCGATACGAGCGGTCGGCGCGGACATGACTCGTGGCGATGATCTTGCCGAAGACGCGCGACCCGTCGTCCAGGGTCATCAGCAGCGGCGTGGAGCCGCCCGATCCCTCGGCGCCGAACGGCTCGACGCTGGTGACGGTGAGGCCCAACTGCTCTCGGAGTGCGCGGGTGATCGCGTCGATACGTTCGCTCGTCAGCTCGAGGTGCGCGGCGTTGCCGCCACGCGTGTAGGAGACCGGGAAGGATTCGTCGGGCGCGAGCCAGCCGAAGGCGAACGCCGCGACGGTGAACCCGAGGACGACCGAATAGGCGCCCGCGTAGATGTAGGTCGCGCCGAGGATGGCGCGGGCGAGCACCACCAAGATCGCGAGCGCTAGGGCCACCGCGAACGCTCGACGGCGCCACATCCCTCGCGGCGCAAGCGCGAAGACCATGACGCCGAGCGTGATCGACAGGGACGCGATCGCGGACGCGGGGAAGAACCATCGGCCACTGGTCGGAGCCACGATGACGGGGCTCTGGGGTGGGTTGAGCTGGATCTGCAAGAGGTTCGACGTCACGAGCAGGTCCGTCACGCCGATCGCGACGATCGCGACGAACAGGTGGCGCAGGCGCAGGAACGACAGCAAGACCACCGCCATCGCGATCCGCAGGACGATGATCCCGGTCTTGGTCGCGAACCAGTTGAGGGTCTTCGCGATGCCGAGGTACGGGTCGTGTTGGAACCGAGCGAACCACGCGAGCACGCCGTACGGCGGATCCGTTCCGAAGGCCGCCGCCGTCACGAACCCGAGCAGGATCACCACCACGAGGATCGCGACGATCCGCGGCCACCATGACGACTTCGGCAGCGGCGGCGGCTCGCCGGACGGCCGCCGGTGCACCCCGCGCCGGGTCACTACGAATGCTTCGCGCTCCGGCTCCGCGGACCCGCTCCTTGCGCCCCCCACGGCGCGATGGTAGCCGAGGCATGTCGGGTCGTGGTTCGACTAGCCTGCCTGCGATGCAGGTCCTCCACGGTGTCGAGGCGCTCCCGTTGGACGACGCACCGAGCGTCGCCACGGTGGGGTTCTTCGACGGCGTCCATCTCGGGCATCAGGCGGTGTTCCGCCGCGTCGTCCATGAGGCGGCGGCGCGCCGCGTCCGGAGCGTCGCGATCACGTTCGACCGGCATCCGCGCGAGGTGTTGTCGCCCGGCGATCAGCCGCGCCTGCTCACGACCGTTGAGCGCAAGGCGTCGCTGATCGAGGCGGCCGGGATCGACGTCCTGATCGTGCTTGCCTTCGACCGGGACTTCTCGTTGATCCCGGCCGAGACATTCGTGTCGGAGACGCTCGTCGATGGCGTCCATGCCGTGCACGCCGCGATGGGCGCGAACTTCACCTTCGGCTTCAAGGCCCGCGGGACGATGACCACGCTGCCCGACCTGGGCGCTCCCCTCGGCCTCACCACCGAAGCTGTTCCCCTGGTCGACATCGGCGGCCGGACGGTGTCGTCGACCTCGATCCGTGACGCGCTCGCCGGGGGGGACCTGGCCTGGCCGCTCGAGGCCCTCGGCCGTCGGTTCGTCCTCGACGGCGAGGTGGTCACCGGGCACGGCCGGGGCAAGGGGCTCGGCTACCCGACGGCGAACCTGCGAACCTGGCCGCGGCTTCTTCTGCCCGGCCAGGGGATCTACGCCGGGGTCGCGGAGCACCGTGGCAGGCGCTACCGGACCGCGTTCGATGTAGGGACGAATCCGACCTTCGGGGTCGAGCCGCTGCATGTCGAGGCGTTCCTGCTGGACTACGACGGGCCAGACCTGCCGGGGGAGCCCTTATCGATCGAGTTCTGGGCCCGTCTGCGGGACGAGGAGCGCTACGAGGACATCGAGGCCCTGGTCGAAGCGATCGAGGCCGACGTGGTTCGGACCCGGGACGAGGTCCCAGCCACGGCCCTCGGATAGCCCCTCGGACGCGCCCCTGACCTGCACTGGTAGCCTTGTCTCCGAACATGACGCTGACCAAGGAAGACAAGACCGCCATCATCACGGAGCACGCCCGCTCGACGGGCGACACGGGCTCCGCCGAGGTGCAGATCGCGGTGCTGACCAGGCGCATCGCGGACCTGACCGAGCACCTCAAGCTGCACAAGCAGGACCATCACAGCCGCCGTGGGCTGCTGATGCTCGTCGGCCGGCGCCGCCGGCTGCTCGAGTACCTCAAGCGTGAGGACATCGCCCGGTACCGCGACGTGGTCGCGAAGCTGGGCCTCCGTCGCTGAGGTCGTGCCTGTGGGCCCCCTGCGGGGCCCGTTTCCACACCCAGGGGGGTGATGTCCGAAGCCCAAGCCCGGCCCCGAGGGAGGCCAACCCGACGCCGGTCGGTTCTCAGTCGCGAGTCCCCGCAGCCACGCGGTTCGGAGGCTCACCACTGACAACCGGCCGCCGCCCTCACTCTTGAAGCCGGCGCGCGTCGCGCGCCACTGAGTCCAAGGAGGACCCGACCGGATGGTCACCGAGATGTCGCGCCCCATCGGCGCGCACGACCTGACGATGCAGACCGGCAAGCTCGCGAAGCTCGCCGACGGCGCCGTCGTCGTTACCTACGGACAGACCCAGGTGCTCGCCACCTGCGTCCGTTCCAAGCCCCGCGAGGGGATCGACTTCTTCCCGCTCACGATCGACGTCGAAGAGCGAGCTTACGCCGCGGGCAAGATCCCGGGCTCGTTCTTCCGGCGTGAAGGCCGGCCGGGGGAGACCGCGATCCTCACCGCGCGCCTGATCGACCGCCCGCTGCGGCCCACCTTCAAGGAGGGGTTCCGCGACGAGGTCCAGGTCGTGTGCACGATCTTGTCCGTCGACATGGAGAACCCGTACGACATCCCCGCGATGAACGCCGCCGCGTGCGCGGTCGGCCTCGCCGGGCTGCCGTTCGACGGCCCGGTCGCGGCCGTGCGGTTGGGCCTGATCGACGGGACGTGGCAGGTCAATCCGACCTACCTGGAGACCGAGGACGCGACGTTCGACATCGTGATCGCCGGCTCGAAGGCCGATGACGGCGGCGTCGACATCCTGATGATCGAGGGCGAGGCACCGACCAACACCTGGCCGCTGCTGTCGGGCGGCGCGCTCGCGCCGACCGAGGAGGTCGTCGCGCAGGGCCTCGAGGTCGCGAAGGCCGAGATCGCGAAGATCATCGCCTTTCAGGAGGAGTTCCTGGCGGCCGCCGGCGTCCAGGAGATGGCGTTCGAGCCGACGCCGCTGTACGGCGAGGACATCTGGAACGCCGTGTGGAGCAACTTTGCCGGCAAGCTCGAGGCCGCGATCGTGCCCGACAAGCAGGCGCGCGACGAGGCGTTCGGTGCGGTGAAAGAAGAGGCGAAGGCGCACCTGGCCGAGACGCTCGGCGAGGACGCGCTCGCGGAGCGCTCACAAGAGTTCTCGGCGGCGTGGAAGTCGCTCCAGAAGAAGGTCATGCGCCGCCGCGTGATCGAGCAGGGCGTCCGTTTGGACGGCCGCGGCACCACGGACATCCGGCCGCTGTCGGCCGAGGTCGGCGTGCTGCCGCGAGCCCACGGCTCGGCGCTGTTCAGCCGGGGTGAGACCCAGGTGCTCAACGTGACGACGCTCGGCATGCTCCGCATGACCCAGATGATCGACACGCTCGATCCCGAGGACAGCAAGCGCTACATCCACCACTACAACTTCCCGCCGTACTCCACGGGGGAGACCGGCCGCGTCGGTTCGCCGCGGCGCCGGGAGATCGGGCACGGAGCGCTCGCCGAGCGCGCCCTGATCCCGGTCGTGCCCCACGAGGAGGAGTTCCCCTACGCCCTCCGGCTCGTGAGCGACGTGATGTCGTCGAACGGGTCGACGTCGATGGCGAGCGTCTGCGGCTCAACCCTGTCGATGATGGACGCCGGTGTGCCGCTCAAGGCGCCGGTGGCCGGCATCGCGATGGGCATGATCGCCGACGACGGCAAGTTCGTGACGCTGACCGACATCCTCGGCGCCGAGGACGCGCTCGGCGACATGGACTTCAAGGTCGCCGGCACCGAGGAGTTCGTCACCGCGATCCAGCTCGACATGAAGGTCGCCGGCATGCCCGCCGACGTGCTCGGCGCGGCGTTGCAGCAGGCGAAGGACGCGCGGCTGAAGATCCTCGACGTGATGCTCGACGCGATCCCCGAGCCGCGTGCAGAGGTGAACGCGAACGCGCCGCAGATCATCACGATCCAGATCCCGGTCGACAAGATCGGCGAGGTGATCGGCCCCAAGGGGAAGAAGATCAACGAGATCATCGCGATGACCGGCGCCGAGATCAATATCGAGGACGACGGCACCGTGTTCATCGGGTCAAGCGGCGGCGAGGGCGCCGACGAGGCGGCCCGGATGATCGACGAGATCGCGAACCCGCGTCCGGTCCTGGTGGGGGAGACCTACGAGGGCCGCGTCGTGAAGACGACGACGTTCGGCGCGTTCGTGAACCTCGTGCCCGGCCGCGACGGCCTCGTGCACATCTCGAAGCTCGGCAAGGGCAAGCGCCTGTCGAGCGTCGAGGAGGCGGTCCGGGAAGGCGATGACCTCACCGTGCTGGTCGAGGACATCGACCCCCAGGGCAAGATCAGCCTGAAGCCGGTCGGCCCCGAGTGGGAGGCGCCCGAAGGCGCCGAGACCTCGGGTGGCGACGGCGGCGGCGGACGCTCAGACCGTGGCGGTTCGCGGGGTGGCGGGTC
>DASYOY010000200.1:0-3064 GCA_036007245.1 Actinomycetota bacterium
CTCGGTCTCGATCGTGATCCTCGTCGAGCCCTCGAGTGGCGCGATGACCTGTCCGAGCAATCCCTCCTTCCCCCTCGAGGTTCAGCTCGGAGCTCCACTCGGTGACCGAACGATCCTCGATGCGAGCGTCTACCCGGCGAGTCAGGCATGGCCTATGACGAAGTCAGGTTCCGAGGGTGGATAGCCGGATCGTGCGACGTGCCCTCGCGACCCTCGTCGCGGTGCTTGCGATGGCCGCTTGCACCGGCGCGTCGCCGACCCAAAGCGCCCTGCCCTCGGCATCGCCGACGTTCGATCCGTCCTCCCTGCTCGCTCCGCCGCCGGTGGCCAAGCCGATCAGCTGCCCGTCGGTGTCGAGGTACACCAAGATCCTCCGCCGCAACGACGTGCCCGGCACCGATCATCGGCTGATCCCTGGCCAGCCGAACGTGCTTGTCGATTGCTTGCCCGCTCGGCGTGTGGTCATCGGAGATGGCGAGGTTGTCGCCAAGATCATTCACGGATTGAACGCCCTCAAGCTCGGCAAACCGGGAGCTGTCTACAACTGCCCAGCCGACTTCGGTCCGACGTACGGCCTGTTCTTCAACTACCCGAACGGCGACGTGCTCTTTGTAACCGTAGACGCAAGCGGATGCAGGTTCGCGTCCAACGGGCAGCGATACGCTTTCACGACCGACTCTGTGCGCCGGCGGATCGAGCACCCGCGCCGACCCCCCAGCTAGCGCGCTCGCTCAAGATGGGCTTGGCGTTGGCGAGACGCCCGAGGGGACATCGACGTCGCTCCATCGCGTTCCGTCCCAATGTTGAACGATCGGCGTCGTCGCGCCACTGGTCGCGTTTCGGGTTCCAACGAGCCACGCGTCCGTGTCCGAGAGCGCCCACACTGAGCTCGCCTGCATGTCGTACTGGTCGTCCGGTGGGACCTTCGTCCGGCACACCGAGGAGTCGCACGACGCGATGGCGAATGAGGACGTTGCTTCGCTCCCGACGACCCAGGTCTGCGCTTGTGACGCACCGGCGGCCGACGCCGCTGACCAATGGATGTCGCCACGAAGGGGCAACCGATGCCAGGATCCTCCGGTCCATTCGAGGATCAACGGCGTGAGATGCCGGTCGGGGCCGCGGTAGTCACCGAGTGCCCATACGCTCCCGCCGCCGCCTTGCCCCGTGCCCCAGATGATGTTCAAGCTCGGGCTGGGGTTCGGTGGAGGAACGAGTGACCACTTCGTGCCGTCCCAATGGATCGCGAGCGTAGCTCCCTGAGGGCCACCGATGTCCTCGGAGTATCCGGCCGCCCAGACATCGGTTGGGCTCAGCGCCTCCACTCCCTTTAGGTAGTTGTTGCGTGTGCCTTGATCCGGGGTGTCTTCCTCTGTCCAGGTGTGCCCGTCGAAATGCATCACCATCGTGGACCAACCGTTCGTGTTGGACGCGACCTTGAAACCTGGTCGTTCGCCCGCAACCCACACGTCGTTCGGAGCGGTCGCGCTGATCGAGGAGAGACTCCGAGCGTTGCCCTTGGAGAGGTCCGTCGAGTCCCACGTTGTCCCGTCCCAGTGGATGACCGTCGAGTAGCTCACGGCCCACACGTCGTCGGGGGCCAGCACCGATACATCCGCGAGCCCTCCGACGTCGGGTACATCGACCACGCTCCACGACGAGCCGTCCCAATGCTCGACGAGCGAGCGCTCGCCGGCGCCCTGATGAACGTCGCCGACCGCCCACACGTCGTTCGAAGCGGAACCGTCGATCGACCGGAGCGACGACCCAGGCGGCGCCGTCATCGGGCCGAACCCTGGTCCGGTGAGGATCTTGGTGGTACTCGATCCACCGGTGGCCATGACCGAGCCGGAGGGCGATCCTCCTCCACCCGCCGTGCAACCCAACAAGGCGAGGGTCATCGCGACTGCGGCGACAAGGTTTGTCTTGCTCAACCTGGCGATCATCTGATTCGCGGTTCCCCTCGTATCCGGGCCGAGGGCGTCCGCGACCAAAGAGTCAGCTCGTCGGTGGGGCGGCGACACTGTCCCACGCTGCCGGAAGCGCCGCCCGGACGTTCTCCATTTCGTCGGCGATCCGCTCGATCTGCGACTCGGCATCGTCGAGGGCCTCCCGTTTGGCGGCGTCCTCGAGTTCGCGGCTCCGATCGGCGAGGTCGAGTGCTCCGAACGTCGCTGCGTTCGACTTCAAGGTGTGCGCCGCCCGACGGACCTCGCCGACCTCACCTGCAGCGAGACCTTTCCGGACGGCATCGACCAACCCCGGCGCGTCGTTCAGGAACTGCTCGACCAGCTCGCCGACGAACTCTTTGTCACCGCCGGTGCCGTCGAGGAGCCGCACGAGCGCGGCAGGGTCGATGTCTTCGCGGTCCGCCCGAACCGTCGGCATCGGTTCGGGTCCGCCAGGTCGACGTGGCGTTCGTTTGATCGCGGCGACCAGCTCGTCCACGCGGATGGGCTTGGCGACGTAGTCGTTCATGCCCGCCTCGAGGCACCGTTCCCGATCGCCGCTCATCGCCTCGGCCGTCATCGCGACGATCCACGGACGCTGTCCCTCGGGCCAGCGCTCGAGGATCCGGCGTGTCGCCTCGAGGCCGTCCATCTCCGGCATCTGGACGTCGGAAAGCAGCAGGTCGTAGGACTGACGCTCGAGTGCGTCGATGGCCTCGATCCCGTTCGCCACAACGTCTGCCCGGTATCCTAACCGTTCGAGCAGGCGGATCGCGAGCTTCTGATTCACCACGTTGTCTTCGGCCAGCAAGATCCGGAGCGGATGGCGCGTCGCCAGTTCCTCGTCCAGCGCGCTCGCCGCTCCATCGCCGGCATCTTCCAGGGTCGCCCCCAGCGCGGTCGCGACGGCGCCGTGCAGCGGCGAAGCCTTGAGCGGCTTCGTCACGACCGCGGCAAAGGCGCTCGCGGACCATCGGGGATCGGCCGCGATGTCGTGTTGCGAGATGGAGGACGCGAGCACCAGCGGGAGCGTGGGGCGAAGCTCGTGCAGCTTCAGCCCGAGGTCGAGCCCATCCATCTCGGGCATCAGGAAGTCGAGGATGGCGACGTCGACG
>DASYOY010000201.1:0-11133 GCA_036007245.1 Actinomycetota bacterium
CCCCCCCCCCGCCCACGGCAACAACCACGCGACGTACTGTGGGCTGAACACCGGCGAGCACACGAGCAGTGCCGCGACGGCCGCCATCGCCGGCACACCTGCGGGTTGTTCGTCGCGATGACGCGCGAGCAACCAGATCAGGGTCACGGTCAACAAGGCCAGCGCCAGCAGGAACTCGGGTGCGCCTGGTGGGATCGTGCCCGCGCGATTCGCGCCCTCCTCGAACCGATGCTGACCCGTGATCGCCCACACGGGCACGCCGATGGTCGAGCCGATCTCCCATCCGGTTGATCCCCGGAACGTGCCGACCTGTTGGAGGGCGCCGAACCCGCCGATCGCGATCCACGCGACCAGCCCGGCCCCGAACGCGATCGCGGCGGTCCAGGTCGCGCGCCAGCGACGTTCCAGCGCCAACGTCGGCGCAACGACCAGCGGCCAGATCTTCGACAGCGCAGCGACGCCGAGCGCGATCCCGCCCGCTCGCTCTCGGTCGCGGCGAGCCCACGCGAGCGCGAGCGCCGCGAGCGCCACCGGCACGAGGTCGGCCCGCCGGTAGATGAAGATCAGCAACGGCGCGCCGAGCCAGAGGTAACGGATCGCAGGGTCGCGGCCCCACCCGCGCGCCACCGCGCGCCACGCGACGAGGTCGGCCGTGAATGCGACCACCGCGAGCAAGATGCGCGCGAGCGCGAGGCTCCCCCACCCCACCGCGCGGATCACGATGTAGTCGCCGATCGCGTACTCCACCGGCGTGTCGCGCCACGGTACGCCGGGGTGATGCGCGATGTCGTAGAAGCGGTGAGCTGCGGAATCTGGATAGTGCGGGATGCCGACGATCACCGTCACGACGACGACGATGCGAAGCGCGACCAGACCGATCTCGGCCGGACGCCAGGATGCCGCGAGTGCTCGGATGCCGCCGGCGCGCTCAGGCGCCGACATCACCGGCGACCAGTTCGCCACCGGAAACGATGTCGTCCTGCGACGCGAACTGGTCGTGCACCTTCCGCGACCACAGGGCAACCAGGAACGTCAGCCCGATGAATACCGCACCAGACACCATGAGGATCACACGCGTGCGCGAGGAGCTTCCCTCGATCCAGATCGCCGACAGGATGAACGCAGGCACGATGAACCCGAGGTTGTACGCGATGTCGTACAGCGCGAACGCGCGACCACGGAAGTCGTCGGGCATCGCCTGCTGCGTGATCGTGTCCGAGGAGATCTTCCCGAGGAAGAAGGAGAAGAAGCCGCAGAACAGCATCAGGGCGAAGCCGAGCTTCGAGACCATCGCCCCGAACACCAATGCCGAGCCGCCCATCAGGAACATCGAGAACAGCAACAAGCGGATCGGCGCGATCCGATCCTTCATCTTCTGCGCGACCACGAGACCGATCGCACCTCCGAGCAGGCCGCCGAGGCCGGACAACACGAGCGACAGCGTGCCCGCCTTGTCGATGCCGCCCTGCACGAGGTTCTTCGCGTAGAGCGCGAACACGAACAGCCCGAAGCCCCAGAACTGGTAGCGCATCATCTGGAACGAGATCAGGCCGATCGCTGCCGGCGCGCGGCCGGCGACCTCCTTGATGCCGGCCCAGATGTTCTTGATGATCTGACCGGCCTCCTGTGCGAACGTCGTGTCGTGAGCGGCCGCCTCGACGTGCTCCATCTGCATCGCGACGATCGCGCAGATCACAAGGATGCCGGCGCCGGCGAGCACCCCGACCCACGAGGCGATCAAGCCGCCGAACGCGACACCGACGACGATCCCGGCGATCTGCGCCACGGCGCCGCCCGCCTGTGACAGACCGTTGCCCTGCAACAGGTCTTTTCCGCTCGAGACGTCAGGCAGTGCCGCGGACTTCACGGCGAGCGCGACGCGCGCGACCGCCTGGGCGGCGATCAACGCGATGATCAGGCCCGCCGTCGCAGCGACCTTGCCCTCCGAGGATTGCGAGCCGAGCGGGATCAACACGACGACCGCGATGACCGCGACGATCACCGCGACGATCCAGCTCGCCCACCACATCACGCGACGCCGCGCGAAGCGGTCGATGAACACACCGATGAACGGGCTGATCAGCGTGTACGGCACGTAGAGCAGCAAGATGACCTTCAGGAGATAGTCGGCCGACGGCACGTTCTGCACGTCGAAGCCCTTCTCCCCGCCGAACCCGATCGACTTGCCGATCGCGCCCTGCACCGCGCCCTGACCCGCCTGGGCGAGGAACTGCATCGACAGCAGCACCGCGAACGCGCGCTTCGCGAACGGCGAGAAGAGCTTGTTGAAGAAGCCGGCGAAGTTGTCCAAGGGTTTCTTGAGCCACGCGTCGGCGCCGCGGAGCGCACCACCCAGGCCGGTCGCGACCAACGCGACGGCCCAGCCCTTGGTCGTGGTGAGCGACCCGCGCCACACGGCAAGCACCGCGATGCCAGAAAGCATCAACATGATCACCGACATCCCGGGGATCAGCGCGATCCGGTCGATCGGCGTCCGGAGCCCGAACCATGAGGACGCGAGCCAGCCGGGCAGGATCAGGATCAGCGCGAGGATCGCGATGACCAGCACGTTATGCGGAAGGTTCGCGAACGCGCCGGGATGGTCCTGCAGCTCGGCCTGCTTCGCGTTCGCCGCGGCCTCGGCTTGCGCCACGACATCGGCCGGCGGTGTGTACAGCGCGGTCCCGTCCTCCGTCCCGCCGGAGAACGAGCCGTTCAACACCCACACGCCCGGGCCGATCGGTGTCGCGTTCGCGGTCGCCTGCTTCAACAGTGCGTCCTGCTGTTCGGTGCTGCAATCGGCGACGCCGTTGCACAGCCCTTGCTCGTAGTACTGATCGATCAGGAACACGACCGGCGCTTGTGGGAACTGTTGGAACCGCGCCGGATAGTCCGGCGGCGTGTCGCCGTTCACCGAGCAATACTGGTCGACCCACTGCGCCTCACAGAAGTGCTGTCGCGCGATGTCGTTGTAGCCCGAGCTGCCGACGGAGGACGTCGTCGGCTTGCCCGCGAGGAAGTTGTCGATGGTCCCGAGGTATGTGACGGACCGTTCGGACGCGTCGCCCGGCAATCCGGTGCGGAACACATTGGTCCAGGTCTTGGCCCAACCGTATGCGGTGTTCGTCCCAGTGGAGTCGTTGCTGTCGAGATAGTTCACGAGCAGGACGTTCGGCCGCTCGCCCGCGGCGCTCACGACTTCGTGGACCGCGGCGAGCGAGGTCCGCACGTCCTGGTTGGCCCACTGGTTCGTGTCGGACACCCACCGGCGTTGCAGCCCGTCGTAGAGCACCAGGCCGAGCGAGCCGGCGATCAACACCGTCGCCAAACCGCCGGCGATCGCTTTCGGGATCACATCGCCCGCGAAGCCTCGGATCGCGACGAGCACACCGAGCAGCAGCACGGCAACGATCACGACGATACGGATGTTCGGCAGGAACGCGACCGCCTCGTTGGTCGGCAGGTCGGTCAGCACCTTCGGGATCACGAAGCCGAGCGCACCCCACACCGCGAGCCCGACGCCCGCCCAGCCGATCCACTTGGACGGCGCGCGATCGGTGAAGAACCAATGGATCGCCGCGAAGCTGCCCAGACCGACGAGGGCCATCGGCGCCGCCGACGCGTTCATGAAGCGGTAGTACGGGATCGCTTTGCCGCTGATCACGGTGAGCGCGCCGGCGAACGCGAGCAACCACCAGATCGACGCCAGGTCCTCGGTCCGCGCAGGCTTCGTGTAGCGCTTCGCCCGCAAGATGGTCGACGCGATCGCGACGACGATGAACGGCACGATCACGATCGGCTGCATCGACAGGATCCATTCGCGCAGCCGCGCGGCGAAGAACGCCGCGGTGTACGGCGGTGGGAGCGCCGCCTCCGCGAGGCTCGCAGACGACCCCCAGATCCCGATGACCCAGCACGAAAGGCCGGCGATCATGCCGAACCCGACGGACATCAGCATCGGCCCGTCGGCCTTCAGCGCCGCCCCGAACGAGAACCGGCTCGTCAGGAAATGCCACCCGAAGACCGCGAGGAGGATGCCGCCGAAGATCACGCACGTGGTCGGGTGGGTGAATGCGGCCGCCATCCCGATCAGGAACAGCGCGGTGCGGGCGCCCCACGACGTACGCGCCTCGTGCAGGAACGGGATCGTCAGGCATAGCAGGAACAGCACGGTCGCGTTGTCGAGGTAGCCGATGTACGGCGTCGACATGAACAGCGCGACCGCCGCGAGCATCGCCATGTGGATCACGACCGGATCGCGACGGCTCCGGGAGAACGCGGCGGCAAGCGCCAGACCCGCGAACACGGGGATCCCGATCATGAACAGCGTCGAGAAGGTGTACCGGTCGATGCCGGCGACCCGCTGCAGCAGCGCGCCGAACACCGGAACGCTCACGCGATAGCCGGCCGAGAACAGGCCGTTCGGACCCCAGTCTTGGACGACCCGGACGGGGTTGGCGTCCAAGATCACCTGGGCGCGCCATGTGTACCACGCAGGGTCTCGGGTCGGGGCAGACAGACTGGGGTCGAGCAGGAACCGCCAGCCGAGGGACAGGCCCAGGACGATGGCGGTGAGGGCGATGGCCCACCACGAGCCGAGGATGCTTCGACGACCGCCGGCGTCGGCCTCCGCCGCGTCGGGGACCGTCACCATCTCATCGGTGGCCATGGGGGTAGCTGCTCCGTTCTGCCTGATCGGACCGGGACCGGTCCGAGAACCACCGAAGGATACGAGACGGACCGGGCCGAACCGTGAACGTCACTACACGATGTTCTGGGTCTTCTTCACGATGGACTGGATGCACGGCAGGTCGGGCAGGATCGACGAGGGGAACACGGCCTGGAACACCGGGTCGTTCTCCTGACCGGGGTTCGGGGTCACGCCACCACCCGATGTTTCGGCCTGCGTCAACGTCTGCACGTACCGCGCGATGTCCGCGATCGTCGTGTTGTTGGCGGCCACCTCTTGTTCGTTCAGGAAGATCGAGCCCGGCTGCACGTTGTCGACGATCGGCACCGTGGGGCCGTTCGTGTCGAACTTGCTCTCGATCGCCGACGAGACCGCGCCGGTGGAGATCTCGAAGCCGCCAGAGTCGATCGGGTTCGGCATCGCGGCGTGGTCGGCCGTGATCACCATCGCCCAGTTGTTCTTGCCGACCTGCTGGTTGAGGTAGGGGATGAAGCGCTTGAGCGCCTGGTCCTGGTACTTCACGGCGTCGGTCATCTCCGGGCTGTCCATCGACCACACGTGGCCCACGTAGTCGATCTCCTTGAAGTTGAGGTACAGGAGATCGGGCATCGAGTCCGCGCCGAAGTGCTCGTTCTTGATCGTCTGCTCGACGATCTGCTCCTCGAAGACGGTGCGAGCCGGCGTGTCGAACCCCGCCCCGAGCTGCGCCATGTCGTTGTTCCGCCACATCCCGTCGAGCTTGCCGTCCGCGCGGTCGACGCTATCCATGATGCTCGGCGGGATGCTCTCCTCGTTCTGCAGGAACGACGGCACCTGGTAGTACGGGGCGTCGACCTTCGGCAGGTTCCAGACGTCGCCCTCGGCGGTCGAGGTGGTCTGCACGGCCGGCGACCGCGTCATCGCGATGTCGCGGTCCCCGCCGTTCCAGAAACTGCCGTGGCCCATCATGCCGAGGTGGATGTCGGCGGTCGCGACCATCCCGACGATCGGCTGGTTGCCTTCTGCCTGGTCGTAGATGTCGGCGAACGTGGGATCCACCAAGAAGTTGGGGCCGATCTGGTACGGCGTGGTGTCCTGGCCGCCCAGCTGGAAGTGGTGCGCCACGATGCCGTGATGGATCGGGAAAGCGCCGGTGCCGATCGTCGCGTGGTCCTGCGCGGTCGACGTAGGCGACGAGCCGACGTACGCGTCCTTGAACCAGGTGCCCTGCGGGATCAGGGAGCGCAGGTACGGCCATTGCGCCGCGTGCTTCTGCAGAACGTTGATGCCGGCGGAGTCCCACACGAGGACGATCAGCAGCTTCGGCGGCTTCTGGCCCGGCTGGAGCACGTTGGACAGCGCGCGGCCGTCGGGGGCCGTGAACCCGTTGAAGTCGAGGATCTTGGCCTGCGTGGGCGCGATGTCGGCGAGGGTGACGTTGCCGCCGACCTGCCCCTGGGCCTTGATGTGGCCCGGTCCGTACCAGAACATCGGCACGTGCTGGATGTAGTCCCACGGACCCACGTGCGGCAGGCCGGCGCCCATGAAGTTCGGCTCGGCCGGGATCGCGGTGAGCTCCGGTCCGCGGTCGGGGCTGAATCCGTTCCACGTGCGGACCAGGTAGCGGTGCGGGATGCTGCACGCGAGGTTGATGAGGTCCTGATCGGACTGTGCCGCGGGCGCGGGCGCGCTCATCACGAGCGGCACGAGGAGTGCGAACGCCGCGACCAGAGGCAGGACGACACGACGGGTGCGGCGAGACATGGCCCTGTAGGTAACCAGACGACGGGGCGTGCGACGACCACCTCGCGGGTACCGTGACGTGATGAACACAGGCCGTCGCCTGACCGTGCTCCTGGTGGCCCTGGCGGTGATCGGGATACCCGCGGCGGTGCTTCGGATCGGATGTGTGGGGAACTCGTGTCGATCCGATGCCGCGGCGGTCGCCGCGCCCGCTCCGTTCTGCTCCCTGCCGGCGGCCGTTCGAACCTTGATCACGAACGGCACCTACGACGGACGCTCCCCGGATGTGATCGGTGTCGGCGGTTCGACCCCGGTCGTCACCGACGGCGTCTCCTGGCCCTCCGAGACCGCGTCGGCCGCGGCCGGATCGGTCGACCTCGCCTTCGTGGGACGAGGGATCCGGAACGGCCGATTGCCCACCGGGGTTTCCCTTGATCAGGTGGCGCCGACGTTGGAACCGCTCCTCGGATCGCACCGTCCGCACCCTGAGGTGCGCGCCGGAACGGCCATCTCGGGCGTCGTCGCATCGGGCGCGCGGAGCCCGCTCGTCGTGCTGCTCGTCGAGAAGGGCATGGGCGCATCGGGCGCGCGGCCGCGGCTCGGCGACCTCGGGTCCGGCGTGCACGCGACGGGCGGCACCGCGGAGACCGGGTCCATCCCCAACGATCCGATCGCCGTGGAGGCGACGATCGGCACCGGCGGGCTCCCCTCGCAACACGGGATCACCGGCGCGCTGATCCGAAACCCGAATGGCAACGTCGTGCACGCGTTCGGCCCTGGGTCGCCGCAACCGATCATCGCCACGCTCGGGGACGACCTGGATCGAACGACGGGCGGCGCGACCAAGATCGGACTCGTGTCGACGGCGGTCGGGGACGCCGGGCTGACCGGCGACGCGTGGTACGGCACCGGCCCGGTGCGCGATCGCACGGTGCCGGGTGGCAAGAACCCGGCGGGTGCGGTCCAGGGGTTCCTGTCAAAGGGGTGGGGCGCGGACGCCACGCCGGACCTGCTCGCGGTCGCGCTCGATGGGTCTCAACGCGCCGACAACAGCGCGGTCGCATCGATCCTGCACGAGGTCTTCCAAGCGGTGCCGGACGCAACGGCCGTCGTGACGGGTACCGGGCTCGAACAGACCGCGAAGATCGCGACCGTTCCGACGCCGGCTGGCAGCGACGCAGTGGTGGGCGGCGGCGTGTTCCTCGATCGGAGCGACGGCGCCACGACCTCCGCTGAGGACGTCGTCGCGTCGCTCAAGGCGGACAAGGCACAGGACGGGTCGCCGCTGTTCGCCGACGCGTTCGCGAGCTACGCGGTGCGGTTCGGGAGGTACTGCTGATGGCGACCACCCGGACCGAGCCGCAGACCGCCCCGCCGGCACCGCCGCGCGCGACACAGGAGCGCACCTGGCTCTGGGTCACGCTGATGCTCGCGGCCGTCGCGCTGTTCGCGCGGTTCGGCCACCCGATGCAGATCGCGTGGCTTCGGAACCTGTTGATCATCTTCGGCTCGCTGTTGATCGAGGCGATGCCGTTCGTCGCGCTCGGCGCGGCGGTGTCCGCGCTGATCGAGGTGTTCGTGCCGCCGTCGTCGTTCGCACGCATGGCCGCGCTGCCCCGCTCGCTGCAGATCCCCGCCGCCGCGCTCGCCGGCATGGCGTTCCCGGTCTGCGAGTGCGGGTCCGTCCCGGTCGGCCGCCGGCTCGCGCGCAAGGGGCTTTCGCCGGCGGCGGCGGTCACGTTCATGCTCGCGGCGCCGATCGTGAACCCGGTGGTGATCGCCTCGACGTTCGTCGCTTATCGCGGGCGCGACTCGCAATGGTTGATGGTCGGCGGGCGGTTCGTGCTCGGGATGATCGTCGCGATGTGCGTGGGCTGGGTGATCGGCGCTCGCGCGCCCGGCGAGCTGCTCCGCGGCGCGGCCGTCACCGACGAGACCGACGACTACGACGAGTCGCGCGGGCGCCGGTTCATCACGCACCTGTCGGGCGACCTCGTGTTCATGGCGCGGTTCTTGATCGTCGGCGGCCTCGTCGCCGCGACGATCCAGACGTTCGTGCCGGCGTCGCTCGCGAACCACCTCGCGTCGCTGCCGGTCCTCAGCATCGTCGCGATGATGGCGCTCGCGTTCTTCCTGTCGTTGTGCTCCGAATCCGACGCGTTCGTCGCCGCATCGTTCACCGCGTTCGGTCCGTCCGCGCAACTCGCCTTCCTCGTGTTCGGACCGATGATGGACATGAAGCTCGGGGCGCTCTACGTGGGAACCTTCTCGAAAGGCTTCTTCCGAACGGTGTTGATCGTCGTGGCCGCGGTGACGCTGGTCGCGTGCTTGTGGATGCAGGTGATCTGGGGATGAGCGCCGTCACCGTCGAGGCGACGAAAGCGCGCTGGAGCACGATGCGGGTCGCGATCGGGCTCGTGCTGCTCGGGTGGGCCGTGATGTTCTGGACCCTGTTCCTGACCGGCCGGACCTACCTCTACCTCTCGTCGCGGACCGCGTGGCTCGTCCCGATGGGCGCCGTGATCATGTCCATCGCAGCGATCGGCCGTCTGTGGACGGCCCGCACGGAGAAGGAGGATCCGCTCGAGTCGCGGACGGCATGGGCGCTCGGCGTGATCGCGCTGCCGGTCGTGCTGGTGCTCGCGCTCCCGCCCTCGGCCCTCGGCGCGTTCTCCGCCGGCAAGCGCTCGACCTACGCCGGATCGGCGATCGGCGCGACGGCTCGCGATGTGACGGGGCCGCTGGACTTCGTGGATATCGGCGCTGCGCAGTCGTTCCCCACGGCGATGCAAGAGCTCGAAGCGCGCGCCGGCCAGCCGATCACGCTCGAAGGCTTCGTCACGGCGGACGCGAGCGCGCCGCCGGACGAGATCTTGCTGACGCGCTACATCGTCACGTGCTGCGTCGCCGACGCAACGGTCGCGCAGGTACGGATCGTCGGCCTGCCGCCCGGGAACTACCCGACCGACGAGTGGCTGGAGGTCACGGGCGCCGTGTACCCGGTCGGGCGCGAGGTGCTGGTCGCGGCAGATACGGTCCAACAGATCCCTGTGCCCTCACAGCCCTACCTCACGCCGTAGCGGCGCAGTCCGCGCAGAGGCCGACCAGCTCGAGGCGGTGCTGCACGCGCGCGAACCCGGCGCGCTTCGCGATCCGGTCCAAGGTTCGGTCGAGCGTCGCCTCGAGGTCGGCGGGCACCTCCACGTCGCGCATCGTGCCGCAGTTCGAGCACACCAGATGGTGGTGGTGCCCGATCAGATCCTCCGCGAGCTCGTAGCGCCCGTACTCCTCATCGGTGGGAACCCGCCGCACCACGCCGGCGTGCTCGAGCTCGGCGAGGTTGCGGTACGCCGAGCTCTGCTTCATGTCGCCGGCCTCCGCGAGGATCTGCGGGATCGAGCGCGGGCTCGCGGCGTCGGCGAGCAGACGAACGAGGTCGCGACGCTGCTCGGTATACCGCTGGCCGGCGCCGCGCAGGCGCGCCTCCACCGTCGTGTCGAGCTCGGTCTTCATGCCGCGCTCTTCACCGCGGCCGGGAGCGTCCGGCGCGCGACACTGACGACGGTGAACACCGCCGCGGCGACCAACACGATCGAGCCGCTGATCGACAGGTTGAACACCTGGCCGACGACCACACCGACGAAGGCGCTCGACGCACCGATCACCGCCGCGAGCCACACCGTCTGTCGGAACGATCGGGCGAGCAGCTGCGCGCTCGCGACCGGGAGCACCATGAGCGCGGCCATGAGCAGCAGGCCGACCACCTTCATGCCGGAGACGATCACCGCAGCAGTGAGCGCGGCGAGCCCGACGCCGAGGGTGTCGACCGGCAGGCCCTCGACCCGCGCCCAGCTTTCGTCCGACACGACCGCGAATAGCACGCGCCGGAGCGACCAGATCCCCACGGCGACGATCGCGCCAACGACGAGCACTGCCACGAGGCCACCGGTCGACATCTGCAACGGATCTCCGAACAGGTACGGCAAGGTTTCGAGGTCGAGGTCGCCCGCCTTGGCGGCGAACACCACGCCGAGCGCGATCCCTGCGTAGAAGAACAGCGCCAGCGCGAGATCGCCGGCAACCTTGCGCTTCGCCCGCAAGAGCTCGAGCCCGACGGCGCCTCCGACGGCGAACAACAGCGCGGTCCAGATGGGCCAGACGTTGACCAGAAGGCCGAGCCCAACACCGGCGAACGCAACGTGGCCGACGCCGTCGCCGATCAGCGACAGCCGCTTCTGCACGAGGAACGCGCCGATCGTCGGGGCGAAGGCGCCCACCGCGACGCACGCCAGCAGTGCGCGTTGGACGTCGCCGGTGTTGAGCGGCGCCGGGAGCGGGAGCGCGCCGATCACCGTAGACCCTCCAACCACAGCGGCAGGTCGTCCTCGTGGATCCCGAGCGAGACACCGGAGGACGCCAGCTCGGCAGGCGACCCATCGAACAGGACGCGTCGCTTCAGCACGATCACCCGGTCGATCACGTCGCTCACGGCGGACAGTTCGTGCGAGACGAGGAGTACGCCAGCGCCGTGCTCGCGCTGCAGGTGGACGAGCGACTCGCGGAACCGGCGCTGCGACGCGCGGTCGACGCCGGCGATCGGCTCGTCGAGGACCAAGAGGTCGGGTTCGCTCGCGAACGCGCGCGCGATGAACGCGCGCTGCTGCTGACCCACGGACAGCTCGTTCAACGGCAGGTCGGCAACCTCGGCGAGCCCAACGGAG
>DASYOY010000202.1:0-5861 GCA_036007245.1 Actinomycetota bacterium
TCTTTGATCGAGATCGCGCGCTCCTTGAAGATCGGGTCGTCACTGCCCTGATACTTCTCTTGGCACGCCTTCACCGACTCGGCCTCGATGCGGGCCTGCGCGGGGTCGTACACGCCACACGGAAGGTCGCAATGCGCGTGAACCGTGCGACGGGGTGCGAGGATGCGATGCAACATGGACCAACCCCCTCCTTCTGACGTTCCAGACGAGTCGCTCTCGGACGAAGTGCCCGAAGGGCCTGTCATCGAATCCTATCGCCGTGGTCGGAAAGCGGCGTCGGGGGTCGTGGCCGGCGCGGCGCTGGTCGCCGGGGCGGCGTTCGCGTTCGCGCGGTATCACCCAGCGCGGATCGAGGTCGAAGGGGTCTCGATGGCGCCCACGTTGCTCCCCGGCGATTGGGCGCTCGTCGTCACGCCGGAGCGGTTCCATCGCGACGACGTTGTCGTGGTCGAGCATCCGCAGCGGCCCGGCTACGAGATCGTGAAGCGGTTGGTCGGCGTGCCGGGCAGCCAGGTGGCCGGCCGAGAGCTCGGCGAGGACGAGTACTGGGTCGAAGGCGACTTCGCGCACCGCTCGACCGACTCGCGCGACTTCGGCCCCGTCACCCGCGATCAACTCAAGGCGAAGGTCGTGCTGGTGTATCGGCCGCTCGAACGCCGGCGTCTGGTGCGGTAGGAGCGCTGCTAACAGTTGATGTACGAGTTGACCCCGGCTCCGCCATAACAGATGTCACGTCGCGCCTTCCCATCGAGCGTGTCGTCGCCCGGGCCGCCGCGAAGCACGTCGTGGTGGATGCCTCCAACGAGAAGGTCGTCCCCACCGTTCCCGCTGAAGCGGGCTCGAAGTTCGCTCCCGTTCACGTCGCCGACCTGGATCCGGTCGCTCCGGTCGCTCCCCTGGATCCGGCGGATGCTTCGAACCTCCAGCCGCGCCCAGGTCGGCGGGGCGTTCGTCTCATCAGGTGTCGTCCACACGAACTGGCGGTGCGTCGCAGAACGGAGGTCGAGAACATCACGACCGCCGTCGCCGTCGAGGAAGATCACTCCGGACGTGCGAGGGTCGCCGGTGAATCGATCCGCCTGCGGAGTCCCATCGAGCACCTCCACCCCGGGGAACGAGTCCGCGCCGTCGCCGACGGCTGTTTGATCGGTGAGATCCACGGTGACTGGGTCGACCGCGTCACTGAAGGAGAGCCGATCGAACCCGTCACCTCCCTCGACGATGTCGTCGCCTCCAAGAGGTATGAAGCGATCGTTCCCCGCGTCGCCGATGAAGTGATCTGGCCCGGCGGAGCCGATGAACGTATCCGAGCCGGCGTCGCCTTCGACGGACTCCGTACCGGTCAAGGTGTCGGTCTGCCCCGTGTTGTCGACGCTGTAGTCACCCGCCGCCGCCGCCTGCACTTCGATCGCTGATCCGTAGTTGTCGCGGATCGCGACCGAGTCGGTCCCCGCGTCGCCGGCGTACGTCGACCCGTAACCGTCGGTCCCGATGATCGCGTCATCACCCGGACCGCCGTCGACCGTCGCCTTGTACGACCGGATGAACAGCGCATCATCACCTTGACCGCCGTCGAGGATGACGCTCCCGAGCACGTGCGGATAGAAGGACGGATAAGTCACCTCGTTCTCGAACGGTGAGCCCGGTATCAGGTCGGCGCCCGTCGAGGTGACGGCGATCGAGTCCGAACCCGATGTGCCGACGAAACCAAGGACGTCCTCGACGGTTAGGTCGACGGCGATCTCGATCTCGTTGGAGCCGTCGGCCTCGGCCGTCTTCCCGGGTGCGAAGGTTCCGGCAGCTTCGCTGATCGTGATCGCCTCGGACGTCGTCGTGTCGGGCGCCGAGATGTTGATCTGGTCGGTATTGGTGACGTCGGCGATCCCGCACGGTGAACCGTCGAACGTGATCGCAGTTCCTGATCGCTCGAGTGTTGCCGAGTCCCCAGATCCGACGATCGCCGTCACGGTGGCCGTAGGTGCGTCGAACGAACATGACGTGGCGATCGATGCGTGGGCGACCGTAGGGACGGCGACAAGCACGACGACGAGGCCACCGACTGCCAGCGAACTGACGACCCTCACCCCGTCACCTCACAGTTCACGATGGTGTCCGACCCTGAGCCTCCGCCGCAGATGTCGCGGCCGCCTTCGCCGTCGAGGTGATCATCACCTGGTCCGCCTTCGAGCACGTCGTGATGCGGTCCCCCGATGAGCGTGTCGTTCCCGCCTTCGCCATAGATGCGGGCGCGCTGCACGGCGACGATGTCGGACGCACCGACCGAGATCCGGTCCTTGAACTCGCTGCCACGGATGACCCGGATGCTGCCGGCGGTGAAGACGGTCCACGGGAACGTGTCTGGGAAGCCGGCGATCAGCGCCACGTCCTGGCCGCGTGACGCCGATCGCATGTCCAAGACGTCGTGGCCGGCGCTGCCGTCGATCGACACGATCCCTCCCTCGCGGGGGTCACCGACGAATCGATCGTCCTCGTTGGTGCCCTGAACCACCTCTACGCTGGTGAACGTGTCGGCCCCTTCCCCGTCTGCTTGCCCGTTCGTCAGATCGACGTGAACGGAGGCCGAGGACTCCGTGAACGTGATCGCGTCGTAGCCTTCTCCGCCCTCCACGATGTCGTCGCCGCCCTGCGGGAGGAAGATGTCGTTGCCGCCTCCGCCGACGAAGTGGTCGCCGTCGGGCGAACCGATGAAGACGTCCGCCGCATCGGTCCCTCGGTAGGTCTCGAAGCCTTCGGCGGTGGCGGTCCCGTTCACGTTGCTGCCGACAGCTGCGTCACCGGGTGCGTTCACGGTGACTCGGATCGGACCGCTGGCGGAAGTGAGCGTGTCGTCGCCCGCGCCCCCTTCGTACGTCGCCGATGCCTTGATGTCACCGGAGATGACATCGTCCCCGTCGCCCCCGGTCGCGCCGCCGGCCTCTCCGGAAACACGGATGTCGTCGTCGCCTGCGCCGCCGTTCACAGTCACGGGACCGATGGATCCCTCGGCGATCGTCACCTCGTTCTCGCCCGCGGCGCCGGGGAGCAGGTCCACCGCGTAGCGAGAGGCGTCGATCGTGTCAGGCCCGGGACCGCCGTCGATCGTCAGCGCGTCGTAGGAGCCGAGATCAAGCGCGATCTCGATCTCATCGGAGCCGTCGGCCTCCGCGGTCTTCCCAGGCGCGAACGGTCCCGACGACATATCGATGGTCAAGCCCGCGGCGGTGAGGTCTGGTGACGTGATGTTGATCTGATCGGTGTTGGTGACGTCGGCGGCCCCGCACGGTGCGCCGTCGAACGTGATCGCCGTCCCCGAGCGCCCGAGCGTAGTCGTTGCGTCGGTTCCGACGATGCCCGTGACGGTGGCGGTCGGCGCGTCGAACGAGCACGACGTCGCAACCGCCGCATGCGCCGCAGAGGCTGGGATCAATGCGAGCACGATCGTGCACGTGACGACCCACGACAGGCGGAAGCGGTTGCGCATCTGCGGCATCCCACCAGGGGGTCAACCGTTCGTCAAGGTCGAGAAGGCCTCTGCCTACGCCGATACCGCTCCTACCATGGTCGCGATGGACCCCGGGATCCCCCCGCCACCTCGTCGTCCGGACCACGAGGTCCCGGGGCGCCCCGACCTTGGTTGGACCTCGCTCCCGCCGACGATCGGCCCGCCGCCGCGACGCAGGCGCGGTCTCGTGGCCGTCGTCGCCCTCCTCACCGCGATCGCCGTCATGGGATCGCTCGGCCTTGTCGGTGGTGTCGTCGCAGACCTTTCGCGGCCGAAGGGGTCCAGCGACGAATATAAGTTCCTCGCGACGGTCGGCGGACACCCGGTCCGCTGGAACCCTTGCGAACCGATCCATTACGCGGTCAATCTGCAGGAGGCGCCGCCGGGCTCCCTTGCCGACGTGCAGGAGGCGATCCGCCGCGTATCGGTCGATACCGGGATCACGTTCGTGTTCGACGGTTCCACGCAGGAGATCCCCCAGAAGGACCGCTCGGCGTACCTCCCGTCGGAGTACGGCCAGCGATGGGCGCCGGTCGTGATCGCGTGGGCGACGCAATCGCAGACCGACATCCCGTTCCACGACGGCGAGGACCAATTTGCCGCGGTCTCCCGCCCGCTCGCGCCGCCGGACGGCACACCGCAGTTCGTCAGCGGATGGGTCGTGATCAACGCGTCCGACCGGAGCCCGCCCGGCTGGATCTCATCGGCCTATCAAGGGCCGACGATCCTGCACGAGCTCGGCCACATCATGGGTCTGGACCACGTGACCTCGAAGGCCGAGCTGATGGAACCGTCGGGCGGCTACGTGACCGACTTCGGTCCGGGAGACCTCCAAGGGCTCGAGCTGCTCGGCCGCGACCAGGGCTGCCTGCGCGAACCCGCTGTGCCGTGACGCAGCGCCGACCTTGCCCGTTGGCGCAGGTCGGGGGTACATTTGCAGGTGCAAATGGTGCGCACACGTGAAGCCGGCTTGGTCGCGGCGATGATCCCCGACCGCCTCTGCGGCTGTTCCTGATCCAGAAAGGAACAGCGCGGCTCGCCCGCGCCATCTCTTCCCAGTTCCCCTGCAACCATTCCGGAGGTTTCCGCATGAGCACCACCATCATCACCGTCGACGCCAAGGGTCAGTCGTGCCCCGGCCCGCTCGTGAGCCTGGCCAAGGCGATCAAGGACGCGCCTCAGGGCGCGACCTTCGAGCTCTTGGCGACCGACCCGGGCTCCAAGTCCGACGTTCCGTCGTGGGCCGAGCTCACCGGCAACGCGTTGGAAAGCTCCGAGACACTTCCTGACGGCTCGTTCCGCTACCTCATCTCGAAGCTGGTCTAGCGATGGCGATCACCGAGGACCGCGTCGAGGAGACCGCGACGCTCGCCGACCTGCTGCAGCGGGTCGAGGCGCTCGAGACCGAGCAGGCCAAGCAGGTCAAGAAGAAGAACAAGATGACGATCATCGCGTGGGGCGGTCAGCTCGACCGCATCTGGCCCACGACGATCCTCGCGACCACCGCCGCGGCGAGTGGCATGGAGGCGAGCGTCTTCTTCACGTTCTGGGGTCTGTTCGCGATCGTGAAGCCCGGCGTGCGCATCACCGGCGATAACTGGATGCAGAAGATGATGTCGGTGATGAACCCCGGTTCCGCGCAGAAGGCGAAGCTGTCGCACTACCAGTTCATGGGCGCCGGCCCGGCGATGTTCAAGAAGCTCGCCGACGAACAGAACGTCGCGAAGCCCGACGAACTGATCGGACTGGCGCAAGAGCTCGGCGTCAAGCTGATCCCATGCCAGATGACGATGGATCTGCTCGGACTGAAGCGGGAGGACCTGCTCGACGGGTTGGAAGAGCCGATCGGCGCCGCGACCGCGATCCGCGAGATGCGCGAGGCCGCGATCCCGCTGTTCATCTAACGGGGTTAGGCCTCTTTGCGGGCGAGGATGTTCAGCCGGACGTAGTCGATCGCGGGCTCACCGAGCTCGACCGCGACGGCGTGCACCAGCTCGTCCGCTTGTTCGGGTGAGCGGCGCGCCACCTCCCCGCTGAGGATCACCGTCCGCAGGTAAGGTTCGAGCTCGTCGGGCGGCAGCTCGACCGGCGCCTCGGTCAGCCACGTCTCGATGTCGACGAATCCCTCGGCCTCCATGCGGGTCCACGTCTCCTCGGGCGTGGCGTAGACCTTGGTGGCGAGCAGGTCGATGCCGGCCGCCTTCTCCGCGGCTGCGTTCACCCGTTCCAGGTTGCCCCACCCGCCGCACTGAGCGGCGAACTGCCCGCGCGGCCTGAGCACCGCGGCGAGGTTCGCGAACAGCCGATCGTGGTCGGGCACCCAATGGAAGGTCGCCGTCGACAAGATCGCGTCGACCGG
>DASYOY010000203.1:0-18694 GCA_036007245.1 Actinomycetota bacterium
GCCTCGTGAAGGAGCTGACCGGCAACACGGCCGACGTGCTCGTGAACAACGCCGGGATCGCGGGCGGCGGGCCGTTCCTCGAGCTGAGCCACGACCGGATCGACGAGGTGGTCCGCGTGAACCTGCTCGCCGTGATGCACGTGACGCGCGTCTTCCTGCCCGGCATGCTGTCGCGCGGAAGCGGGCACATCATCAACATCGCCTCGCTCGCCGGTCGGTTCGCCGTGCCCGGCGCAGCCGTCTATTCAGCCACGAAGCACGCCGTCGTCGCGTTCTCCGAGAGCCTCGACGTATCCACCAGGCGTCGCGGCGTCCTCGCAACGTCGGTCAATCCGGCGTATGTGCCGACAGAAGGATTCCCCGCGACCAACCGGCCCTCTCTGCTGACGCTTACGCCCGAGCGAGTCGCCGAGGCGATCGTGAAGGTGGCGAGGGAGGACATCTCACCCGAATACTCGGTGCCGCGGTGGGCTGGCGCGATGCAGGCGTTCCGGATCCTGACGCCGCCGCTGTACCGCTGGGGGCTGGGCGTCGGCGAGCGCCGGTACGACGACAAGCGCTGACCCTCGCTACGGGCGCGTCGCGAGCAGGTACTGCGACGTCAGGTCGACCTGTGTGATCCCGAGCGCTTGCATCGCCTCGCCGCATCGAGCCCGGACCCTCTCCGCGGTCTCCTCGCCGAGCGCCTCGGCCGTGCGGCGCAGACCCGAGCCGATCACGATCCGCCACCAATCGTCGGGGCTCTCGAGCGTCAGGATGTCGGTGTCTTCCCGAAGCGTGAACCCGGAGAGCCCCGCCTCCTCGGCGAGCGCCCGGAAGGCCGCCGGATCGCCGATCCGCCGCCACGGCTGGACGACATCGAACCCGGGCCGCTCCGCCTCCACCGCGTCGAGGAAGACATCGATCATCGGATCGAAGAACCGCTCGCCGAGCACGGTGATCGCCATCCGTCCGCCCGGCCGCAGAAGCGACCAGAACGAGCGGAGGAGGCCCGGCATGTCGTCGACGAAGAACACACCGAGCACACAGAGCAGTACGTCGACCGAACCCGGTTCGATGTCGAGCGCGGTCATGTCGCCGGTCCGCACGTCGACGTTCTCGGCGCCCGCCGCGCGAACACGCGAATCGGCGATCTCGAGCATCTGCGTGGCGAAGTCGATCCCGATCACCCGGCCGGTCGGCCCGACGGCCCGCGAGGCGGCGAGCAAGCCGGGGCCGTTGCCACACGCGACGTCGAGGAGGGTTTCTCCCGGTTTCGGCGCAGCGAGCTCGACCGTCCGGGTCGACATGTACTGCCAGAAGTCCCGAGACGCGTCCTCGTAGTCGGTCGACGCCGCGTCGTACGTGGCCTTCGGATCGAAGCCGCGGAGGGGATCGCTCACGGCCCGAGACGATACCCGGTCCCACGCGAGAGGATGGGGCCGTGGACCGGTTCCGGCGCATCGTGAAGCTGGTGGCGTTCGCCGTGTTCGTCGCGGCCATCGTCGAGCAGCTCCGGCTCCCCGCCGAAGAGCGGACGTGGGAAGGCCGGGTCGGTGGCCTCGTCCCCTACGACTTCCGGATGCCGACGCTCCAGCGTGCGCGCTCCCGCTGGTGGAACCCTGAGGACGATCGCGTGTTCGTCCCGACCGTGTTCGGCGTCGGCTGGACGATCAACTTCGCCCGGCTCGCGCGGTTGCTCGGCATGAGCGAGGCGACGACCTGGAACGCATGAGCTCCGCACCGACCGTCGTCGACGAGCCGATCGTCGAAGATGTCGTCGAACCCGACGTGCCGTGGATCGTGATCGTCTGGAACGACCCGATCAACCTGATGACCTATGTCACGTGGGTGTTCCAGAAGCTGTTCGGCTATCCGCGCGCCAAGGCCGAGAAGCTGATGATGGACGTTCACACCAAGGGCAAAGCGGTCGTCTCGAACGGACCGCGCGAGCGATGCGAGGCCGACGTCGCCGCCCTGCACGGCTACGGCCTGTGGGCGACCTTCCAGAGGGACCGATGAACGTCGGCATCACGGCCGCAGGCGGCGGCGCGGTCATGGTCGACCTGCCGGATGATCTCCGGGACCTCTTGGCGTCGTTGGCGAAGCAGCTCACGGAGCTGATCGACGACCCCGACGCCGCGGACGACCCGGGCTTGGCTCGGCTGTTCCCGCCCGCCTCGGTCGACGATCCGATGGAGGCGCTCGGCTTCGAGCAGCTGATGGGCGACGCGATCCGCGCGGGCAAGCGAGAGTCCGCATCGGTGCTGAGGGCCACCGCCCACCAGAAGCGGCTCAGTCCCGATGAAACGCTCGCCTGGATGCGATGCCTGAACGACATCCGGCTCTTGATCGGCACGCGGCTCGACGTGCAGGAGGACTCCGACTTCGAGGCGATGGTCGACGATCCGCTGCTCGAGCAGGCGGCCATCATCTACATCTCGCTGAGCGAGCTGGTGGGGATGCTGTCGCTCGCCGCCGACCCGACCTAGCGGACGGGCGAACCGACGCGATGGATCTTCAGCATGTTCGTCGTCGTGCGTCCGGCGGGCGAGGATGCCGCCATCACCACCGCGTCGCCCGGCTTGGCCAGGCCGCGCGCCTGCAGGCCTTCGTCCATCAGCGCGATCATGCCGTCGGTGTCGGTGGGTGGTGTGGCGGGCAACGCCTCGACCCCCCACTGCAAACACATGATCCGCTGCACGTCGCGCGGCGGGACGAACGCGTACACCGGGACGCGGGGGCGCTCGGCGGAGAGAAGGCGAGCCGTCCGCCCCGTCTCGGTGTAGCAGGTTATGGCGACCACCCCGAGATCGTCGACGGGGATCGAGGCGGCCGCATGCGCCACGGCCGATCCTTCGTTCGCGTGCCGGGACGGCGGCGCCGGCGTTTCGAACACCGTGCCTTCGGCCTCGACGTAGCCCGCGATCGTCGAGGCCGCCAAGGCCGATTCGAAGGGGTAGTCGCCGACCGCGGTCTCGCCGGACAACATCACGGCGTCGGCCCCGTCGAGCACGGCGTTGGCACAGTCGTTCGCCTCGGCGCGGGTCGGGCGCGACGCGTGGATCATCGACTCGAGCATCTGTGTCGCGACGATCGCGGGACGGCCGGCGGCGCGCGCGGCGCGGATCAGTTCCTTCTGGATCAGCGGGATCTGTTCCATCGGCAGCTCCACGCCGAGGTCGCCGCGCGCGATCATCACCGCGTCGGCCTCGACGAGGATGTCGTCGATGTCGTCGACCGCCGGGCGCGTCTCGATCTTCGCGATGATCGGCACGGAGCGGTCGCCCATCGCGGCGCGCAACTCACGCACATCGCCGGGCGTGCGGACGAACGACTGCGCGACGAAGTCGGCGCCAAGGTTCAGCGCCCGCGCGAGACCCTCGCGGTCACGGTCGGTCACCCCGGGCAGCCCGAGTCGCTCGGCGGGGACGTTCACGCCTTGGCCGCTGCGGACGGTTCCACCTGCGACGCACTCGGTTTGGACGATGTCCCCTTCGATCGCGGAAACGGTGAGCTCGACGGCGCCGTCGGCCAACAGCACCCGGTCGCTCACTTGCAGATCGCGGGCGAGGCCCGCATACGTGGTGGACGTGCCGCGTTCGTCGCCGTTCCCGTCAGGCCGCAGTTCGAAGCGCTGCCCGGGTCGGAACGTGAACGGGTCCGCCCGGACCGAACCGAGTCGCACCTTCGGACCGGGGAGGTCGACCAACACCGCGAGTGGCTTGCCGGTGGCGTCCTCTGCTTCGCGGACCAAGCCCACCATGCGCGCGTGTTCCTCCGGCACGCCGTGGGAGAAGTTGAGCCGGAACACCGACGTGCCCGCGCGGACCAAGCCCTGCACGAGGCTGGGTGAGGCGCTCGCGGGCCCGAGCGTGCAGACGAGCTTCGTGCGTGTCATCAGGGCCACAGTATGTCTACGAGCGCTGCGGCCACCCGACGTGCTTCTTCGTCGGCCTGATGCGGCTCCAACGCCGGCTCCGAGAAGGTCGTCGGAACCGACTCGCCGGCCTTCGAGCTCGCCTGCTCGACCCACGCGGGCGGGAGCTCGTCGGGAAGGTCGGCCGTGGCGTTCGCCATCTCGGCGAAGTACAGCGTCCAGGCGCGCGGCACGACGCGAGCCCACTGGTAGCCACCTCCGCCGGTCGCGACCCAGCGGCCGTAGGCGGCGTCATGCGCGAGCTGATGGAGCAGCGCGGCAGCCTCTTTGTAGGCATGTGTCGTCAAGCGAAGCTGCGCGAGCGGATCGGTCGCGTGCGTGTCGCAACCCAACTGTGTGACCAGCACGTCGGGCGCGAATTCAGCGACGGCCCGCGGAACGATCGTGTTGAGCGCCTCGAGCCACGCGTCATCCCCGGTGTTCGCGGGTAGCGGCACATTGATGGCGCTCCCGCGTGCGTCGGGTCCACCGCGTTCGTCACGCCCGCCCGTCCCGGGGAAGAACAGATACGGCTCGTACTCGTGCATCGAGATCGTGAGGACGCGTGGTTCGTTCCAGAAGATCGCTTGGACCCCATCACCGTGGTGCACGTCGAGGTCGACGTAGGCGACGCGCTGGGCGCCGTCCTTGAGAAGCCACGTGATCGCGACCGCCGGGTCGTCGTAGACGCAGAACCCACTGGCTCGCGCGGGCATCGCGTGGTGCAGACCACCCGCCGCGTTGAAGGCGTGCGAGACGTGCGAGCGCCACACGGCTGCCGCTGCCGCGATCGATGCACCGGCGACGATCTCGCCCGCCTCGTGCATGTCCGCGAAGATCGGGTTGTCGCCGGGACCGTAGCCGAACGCCGACCAATCGCCTTCCTCCCCGTGGCCAGCGCGCTCGGTCGCGTCGATGAACGCCGGGGTATGGACCCGCTCCAGGTCCGTGATCGTCGCCGCCTTCGCGCTCAGCACCTCGACGGTGGGCGCCGTGTCCAGGCCGGTCGCCGTGATCAGGTCCCAGGTGAGCAGGACGCGATCGGGACGCAACGGGTGCTGAGGTCCGTGGTCGTAGATGCGCGCCTCCGGCGCGAGCACCAACCCCGCGCGACCGCTCACGCGATGGAGCGGATCGCGGCGACCGTTCGCTCGACCAGCGCGTCGGTGTCGTCGTCGGTCAGGGTGAATGGCGGCCCGAGCACGATCAGGTCGCCGTTGATGCCGTCGACGTGGCCGGTCGACGAGTAGAGCAGCAGTCCCGCATCGCGCGCCGCAGCGAGCACCCGCTCGGTCGCCTGTTCCGGCCGCGGGATCGGCGCCTTTTCGTCCCGGTCGCCGACCAGCTCGATCCCCAGCATCATCCCGATGCCCCGAACGTCGCCAACGATCGCCACGTCGTCCAACGCCGCGGACAGGTCGCCCTTGATCTTCGCGCCGAGGTCGCGCGACCGGTCGACGAGCCCGTCGTCTCGCAGCCGGCGAAGCGTCGCGAGCGCGACGGCGGCACCGAGCGCGTTGTGCGACCACGTGAACCCGTGGACGAACCCCTTCGGCGCGACGGCCTCGTAGATCGCGCCCGTCGAGGCAGCGAACCCGAACGGCACGTAGCCGCTCGTGGTGCCCTTGCCGGCCGTGATGATGTCGGGCGTGACGCCCCACTGATCCACACCGAACCACCGGCCCGTGCGGCCGAACCCGGTCATCACCTCGTCGGCGATCACGAGCACGCCGTATCGATGACACACCTCGACGATCTTGGGCCAGTAGTCCTCGCACGGGACGGCCGCGCCCAACGTGGCGCCCGAGACCGGCTCCGCGATGAACGCCGCGATCGTGTCGGGCCCGTAGGACTCGATCATCCGCTGCACCTCGGCTGCGTGCCAGTCGCCGCAGCCGTCCGGGTGCGAGGGATTCTCGCAGCGGTACTCGTAGGCGCGCGGCGCGTGCAGGAACCGCCCGAGCCACGGCGTGTAGGGCTTGCGCAGCGGTTCCTTGCCCGAAAGGTCGAGCGCGCCGAGCGTGTTGCCGTGATACGAGGACCGGCGCGCGATCACCGTCGTCCGCCCGGCTTGGCCGGTCGCAAGGTGGTAGGTGCGTACGAGCTTGATCGCGGTCTCCACGGCCTCGGATCCGCCGCTCACCGGGTAGATCCGAGCGTCGGGCACGGGCAGCACCGCGGCCAGCTCGTCCGCGTAGGCCTCGAGCACCTCGGTGGTGAACATCGTCCCGTGGACGTATTGGGTCTTGTCGAGCTGTGCGGTCGCGGCCTCGATCAGCGACCGGTCGCCGTGGCCGACGCCGACCACGATCGCGCCGCCCGCGGCGTCGAGGTAGCGCTTGCCGTCGGCGTCGGCGATCCAGGCGCCTTCGGCGGAGACCGCGGTCGGCAACGACCGCTGCACGCGCGGAAAGACGTGGCTCATCGCAGGACCGTCACTCGACCGGTGGTTCCGTGCGCGAATCGTCGGCGAGCTGCTCGGCCAGACGGTCGCCGCGCGACGCACGGAGCCGCTTGATCTCAGCGGCCCAATCGTCGTCCTGCGTCTCGTCGGCGGCGGGCTCGTCGCGCGGGTCGTCGGGCATCGGCACCCAGATTACTTGGTGTAGATCCCCTGAGGGTCGAGCTCCTCACGGATCAAGCGGAGTTCCTCCGCGGTCGGCGCCGGCGTCTCGCCGAGGTCGTCGGCGACCCGCGGCTCCCAGCCCATGTTCGCCTTCACGTCGTCGAGTGTGACGCCGGGATGGGTCGTGAGCAGCGTCATCTCGCCGGTGGCTTCGTCGAAGCCGTAGGTGCCGAGGTCGGTCACGACACTCGTCGGGCCACTCCCCCACCAGCCGCGCGCGGCGTCGTGCGCGCGATCGCCACTGTGTCCCGGCGACGTGCGGAAGTGCAGTTCCTCGACGAACGAGCGCTGCGCCTGCCGCATGATCACCAAGATCTGCTTCGCGTGGATCGCGATCTCGCACGCGCCCCCCGAGCCCGGCAACCGCACCTTCGGATGCGCGTAGTCGCCGATCACGGTCGTGTTCAGATTCCCGAACCGGTCGATCTGCGCGCCGCCCAGGAACGCGACGTCGACGTGCCCGCGCTGCAGGTAGTACGCGAACAGCTCGTACATCGAGACGATCGAGGTCGAGCCGGTCGCCAACGTCGGGTCGCCGATCGACAGCGGCAGCCGTTCTGGACGCGCGCCGTAGACCCCCGACTCGTAGATGAGTTGCAGTTCGGGCGCGACCGTCCACTGCGCCAGGTTGCACACGATGTTTGGCAGGCCGACCCCGACGAAGCAGTTGTGGACGCCGCCGAGCAAGCGCGCGCTCGCGGCGATCATGATCTCGTTCTTCGAGTACGTCGGCTCGTCGCTCATGCGTACCGCCCGTAGTCGACCTCGCCGGACAACGCCTGCTCGGGCCGGAGCGAATCCCACCGCGCGTCGCCGAACCTCTCGACGTACTCGGCGTGGTTCGCGGTGCCGTGCACCCACTCGTCGAGCCAGGCGTCCAACGACGACTGTTCCTTCGCGATCGCGTCCCAGTCCAGATAGAACCGGTTGTCGCGGTCGTAGTAGCCCTGCGCGAACGAGGGATGGCAGCCGAACGGCTCCTCCACGACCGCGTCGACGATCGCGCCGGGGATCGCCGTGCGGTTCGGGTCGCGCCGGATCGTCGCTTCCTCGACGACCTCCTCCACGACCACGATCACGTGCTCGGCCGCGAACGCGACTTCCTTCTGACAGCCGAGCAACCCCCAGATCTGGGTGTCGCCGTCGGGGTCGGCTCGCTGCGCGGCGACGATCGCGACGTTCGGCCGTAACGGCGGCACCACGTACACCTCGGTGCCGTCCTCGTAGGGCGACGTCATCGGCTTGATCTTCGGGTTCACCTTCGGGATGTCCGATTCGTAGTAGCTCCGGATGGGGAAGAACGGCAGATCCGCGGCGCCCGCCATGTAGCGCGACACCATCCCGAAGTGGGAGTACTCCTCGATCTCGAGCGGCTCCGGGTCGGCCTTCTCGATCCGCCGCCGCACCGCGTGCAGGTTCCCCACGCCGGGGTTGCCCATCCAGCTGAAGATCAGCTTGGAGGCGACGCCCGCGCCGATCATCTGGTCGTAGATCACGTCGGGCGTCATGCGCGCGAGCGTCAGATCGCGGCGACGCTGCCGGATGATCTCGTGCCCGGCGGCGAACGAGATCAGATGGGTGAACCCCTCGATCGCCACCGTGTCGCCGTCGTGGACCAGCTCGGCCACGGCATCGTGCATCGTCGTGACCTTGTTAGAGCTCATCCGGCTTCCATCCGTCTCCCGGTCCGCGGAGCACGCAGAACTCGTTGCCTTCGACGTCCTGCATCACGGTCCAGAACGTCGGCTGGCCGTCGACCGCACTGGCGTCCTTCTCGACGAGATCGAGCTCCGTGGCACCGAGCAAACGCAAGCGATCGACCTCTTCGCGCATCGTGCCGGAGGGTCGCAGGTCTAGGTGCACCCGGTTCTTCGCCGTCTTCGGCTCGGGCACCGGCTGGAAGAAGATCCCTCGCGTCTGCCCGCTCGGGTCGGCGATGTAGGCGCCCGCCGGGTCGGGGTCGACCAGGTCGTAGCCGAGCGCGGCGGCCCAGAACGTCGCCACGCGGACGGGGTCGCCTGTATCGAAGGTGAGCGTGTCGGGCGCCAGCCCCACTACGCCCCCGCTTCGACCTCGGCGACGACCTCCTCGAAGAGTTCGAGCGCTGCCTGCGCCTGGTCCTCGCGGAACACCAGCGGCGGGCTCACGCGGATATCCGCGTCGCCGCAGCCGAGGATCAACAGGCCCTTGCGGAACGAGGCCTGCTCGATCGCCGCGGCCTGGTCGTGATCCGCGAACGTCATGCCGATCCAGAACGCCCGGCCGCGCACGTCGGTGATGATCGGGTGCCGCGACTGGATGTCGCGCAGGCCCGCCAGCAGCACGTCGCCGACCGCCTTCGCGTTGTCGATCAGGCCTTCTTCCTGGATCACATCGAAGGTCGCGAGCGCCGCGGCGCACGACACCGGCGAGCCGCCGTAGGTCGAGCCGTGTGCGCCGAGCTCCCAGACCATCAGGTCCTCGCGGGCGATCATCGCGCCGAGCGGCAGCCCGCTCGCGATGCCCTTGCCCGACAAGATGATGTCGGGCGTCACGCCTTCCTGCTCGATCGCCCACATCGTGCCGCTGCGCCCGACGCCGGACTGCACCTCGTCGCAGACGAGCAGGATCCCGTGCCGGTCGCAGAGCCCGCGCAGGTAGCGGAACCAGCCCTCGGGCGGCAGCACGTAGCCGCCCTCGCCGAGCCAGGACTCCACGATGATCGCGGCGACCTCGGTCGGCGAGACCATCCGCTGGAACAGCACGTCCTCGATGTAGTCGAAGTCCCCATAGAAGGAGTGGTAGACGCTCGGCAGCATCGGGCCGAAGTTGGTGCGGTACTTGGCCTTCGAGGCCGTGAGCGTGACCGAGCCCATCGACCGGCCGTGGAACGACTGGTAGAAGCCGATCAGGTACTGGCGGCCGGTCGCGTAGCGCGACAGCTTGATCGCCGCCTCGACCGCCTCCGTGCCCGAGTTGGACAGGAACGACCGGGCCGAGCCGAAGGGCGCCACCTGGTCGAGCCGCTCGCAGACGTCCGAGTAGATCGGCAGGTAGAAATCCGACGCCGAGTAGTGGAGCAGCTCGGAGGCCTGACGCTGGACCGCCTCGACCACCTTGGGGTGACAGTGGCCGGTCGACGTCACTGCGATCCCGGCGTTCAGGTCCAGGAAGATGTTGCCGTCGACATCCTCGACGATCGAGCCGGCGCCGCGACGCGGCACGAACGGATACGCGCGCGGCAGCGACGGCGAGGTGACCTTGCGGTCGCGCTCGATCCGCGCCATCGCCTCGGGACCGGGGAGGTCCGTGATCAGCTTGGGGCGGCTGGTGGCCGCGAGGCCGTCGTACGTGAGCGTGGAGGTGTCGGTGCTCACTCGCCGATCACCGTCCGCGACTGCTCCCGCAGGTAGCTGAGCACGTAGTACGGCCCGCCGCCGGCTTTGCCGGTCGAGCCCGAGCCCTTCCAGCCGCCGAACGGCTGCACGCCGGGCCAGGCGCCGGTGGTCGAGCCCGCGCGCCGGTTCACGTACACAACGCCGGCTTGGATCTTCTGCAACCACTCGTCGATCTCGGACTCATCCTCGCTGAAGAAGCCTGCGGTCAGACCGAGTTCGGTCGCGTTGGACTTCTTGATCGCGTCGTCGAGTTCGTCGAACTTGCCGACGACCACGTAGGGGGCGAACAGCTCCTGCGACCACACGTAGGAGTCCTCGGGCACTTCGACGACCGTCGGCTCGACGAACGTGCCACGTGCGAGGTCGCCGTCGGTGATCCGCTTGCCGCCGGTGATGACGCGGCCGTTGGCCTCCGCCTCGGCCACCGCCTTCTCGAACCGCTCGACCGCCGCGTCGTCGATCACCGGCGACAGGTACGCGTCGCGGTCGAGCGGGTTCTTCGCCGTGATCTTCTCGGTCTTGGTCTTGAGCAGGTCCACGAACCCGTCGTAGACCTCGGTCTCGACGTACACGCGCGAGCACGCGGAACACTTCTGCCCGCCGTAGCCGAAGGCGCTGCGGAGCACGCCGTCGGTCGCCTTGTCGAGGTCGGCCTCCTTCGTGACGATCGTCGGGTTCTTGCCACCCATCTCGGCGATGACCGGCTTCGGGTGCTCCGTCGCGAAGTGCTTGTAGATGTCCATCCCGACCGCGTACGAGCCGGTGAACGTGATGCCCTGGACGTCCTGGTGGCGCACCAGGTGCGCGCCCGCCTCGTCGGCGCCCGGCACGAACTGGAACGCGCCGTGGGGCATGCCGGCGTCACGCAGCACCTCGTACAGCTTGTACCCCAGCAGCGAGCCCGTCGGACTCGGCTTCAGCACCACGGTGTTGCCCGCGACGAGCGCACCCGAGGAGGGGCCGCCCGACAGCGCCAGCGGGAAGTTGAACGGACTGATCACTGCCCACACGCCGTAGGGACGCATCACGTCGTAGTAGTCGCCGGCCGCACCCAGACCGCTCATCGGGGTGCGGAAGCCGTCGTGCTTGTCCATCTCATCGCAGTTCCAGCGGATCAGCTCCGCGGTCTCCTGGACGTCGCCGAGCGCCTCCAGCCGGTTCTTCCCGACCTCGAACGCCATCAGCGCCGCGAGGACGAAGAGCCGGTCCTCGATCAGGTCGGCGGCCGTGCGAAGGATCCCGACCCGCTGCTGCCATCCGAGCGCGTCCCAATCCAGGGCGGCTTCCTTGGCGGCGGCGACGGCTCGGTCGACCTGGTCGGTGCTCGCCTGCTGGATCTTGGCCACCACGAGGTCGTGGTCGATCGGCGACCGCTCCTCGTAGACGGTCGTGCCCTCTTCTTCCTTGCCGTTGATCACGATCGGCACGTTGGTGCCCAAGTGTGAACGGGCCTCGTCGACCGCGGCGTCGTAGGCGGCTTGCAGCTCCTCGTTGTCGGCGGACAGCGTGGCGTAGGTGATGCGGAACTTCTGGGTCATGGCGACTCGCCCCTTCCTGCAGGAACACTGACGCGAGGCAGCCATGCTAGCCGGTGCCGCAGAAGCGCGCCCAGGGGCCCGCGTGACCGTTCGTCGGCCGAAGAACCGACGTTCGGCTGCGTGATTCCGTCGGTGCCCGGGCGTACGCTTCGTCTCCCTTTCCAGATGAGGTTCGTCACCTACGACCGCGGGGGGCAGCGGCGACTGGGGGCGATCCTCGAGGGTGAGGTGGTCGATCTGCCCGACGCCGTTGGGCACCCGGCCTTCCCCACCACGCTCGAGGGTCTCGTCTCGCGCAGCCGAGGCACCGTCATGGATGCAGCGCAGAACGCGCTGGCCCGCGACGACGCCTACGAGTGGCGGGTGAAGCGCCCGCGGATCCTGACCCCGCTGTTCCCGGCGAGCCTGCTATCACCCGGATCGCTCGACGTCGAGCGCCGGGTGATCGGCCCCGAGCAGGACGTGCCCTGGCCCGCCGGCGCCGCGTGGCTCGAGTACGAGCCCAAGGTCGCGGCGGTGCTCGGGCTCGAGACGTCGGCGTCCGATCCGTTCGACCCCGCCCGGCACCTGTTCGGCTACACGCTGGTGAGCGACTGGCAGGCGCGGGACGCGAACGGCGGGCCGGTGGCACACGCCGACGGCGTTCCGATCGCGATCGGGCCGTGCGTGGTCACCGCCGACGAGGTCGACCCGCAGGTGATGTACCTGCAGGTGAAGATCGACGGCGACGAGGTCGCGAAGGGCAACCTGAACGGCACGGCGACGAGCCTGTATCGAACGATCGAGGAGGCATCGAAGCTCGCGCCGCTGGGACGAGGCGACGCGCTCGCGCTGAACCCGTTCCGTCAGCCGCCGAGCGAGCTGTGGCCCGGCGCGGAGGTCGTCATCTCCGCCGAGGGGATCGGGACGCTCCGGAACCGCGTCGCGGCCGGTTGAGCTCGGCTACTTCTTCTTGGCGGCCTTGCGCTCGGCGCCGCGCTCTGCGGCCGCTCTTTTCGCGCGCTCCTTGACCTTGCGCTGCCGATCCTTGGAGCTCCGCACCTTCTTGAGGTCACCACGTCCCATGTCTCGTTCGCTCGCTTTCAGTCATCGTCCTCGTCGCCGCCCTGCGCGAGCTCCTCGCTCCGCTTCTTGGCCGCGTCGATCGCGTTCAGGAATGCCGCCCGCACACCCGCTTCTTCAAGGTGGCGGATCGCTTCGATCGTGGTTCCACCGGGAGATGTCACCATCTCGCGGAGCTCGACCGGGTGTTTGCCGGTGTCGCGGAGCATCTTGGCCGACCCGAGCATCGTCTGGATGATCAGCTCGGTCGCGACGTCGCGGGACAGGCCCAGCAGGATGCACGCTTCGATCATCGCCTCGGCGAGCAGGAAGAAGTACGCCGGGCCGCTGCCGCTCGTCGCGGTCACCGCGTCCAGGTGCGACTCCTTCAGCCGGAGCACCTTGCCGACGTAGCCGAGCAGCTCCTCGGCCATCCCGAGGTGCTCGTCGGTCGCGACCTTGCCCGCCGCCACCACCGACATCGCCTCGTCGACCATCACCGGCACGTTCGACATCACGCGCACGACCGGCACGTCCTCGGGCAGATGCTTCTCGACGAACGACGTGCGGATGCCCGCCGCGAAGCTGATCACCAATGTCGCCGGAGACAGATGCGCACGGATCTGGCCGAGCATCGTCTCGATGTCCTGCGGCTTGGCCATCAGGACCAGCGTGCGCGCCCACTTCGCCGCTTCCGCGTTGTCGAGCGTCGCCGCGATCCCGTACTTGCCGCCGAGCTCGCGCGCCCGCTCGTCGCGGCGGCACGTCACCATGATCTCGTCGGCCGTGCGGCCACCCGAGCGGATCAGCCCGCTGATCAGGGCCTCCCCCATCTTGCCGCCGCCGAGGAAGGCCACGGTGCGTTCGGTCATCACGTCCTCACCAGGTTGCTCGCGAAGAACCAGAGGTTCGCGGGTCGCTCGGCCAACCGTCGCGTGAGGTACGGATACCACTCGGTGCCGTACGGGATGTATACGCGCACGGGATATCCCTGGCCGGCGAGTTGCGCCTGCAGGTCCCGGCGGACACCGTACAGCATCTGGAACTCCACCCGTTCACGCGCGTTCGCGTTGCCGTCGAGGCGTTCCCGCACGCCTGCTTGGATCCGTTCGTCATGGGTCGCGACGTCGATCCGGTGCCCGCGATCGAGCGCCGTGACGAACAGCCGCGTGTAGGCGGCGTCGACCTCGCGCTTGCCGCCGACCACGATGTCGGACGGCTCGAGATACGCGCCCTTCACCAGGCGGATGCGGCAACCGGCCGGAAGCGCGAACAGATCGTCCGGCGTGCGGCGGAGGTAGGACTGGATCGCGAGGCCCGTGCTCGGCGACCGCGCGTTCGCCGCGCGGAACACCTCGAGCGTGCGGTCGACGTAGGTGTGGTCCTCCATGTCGATCATCACGCCGAGGCCGGCCTGGTCGGCGGCGTCGAGCACGGCATCGAGGTTCGCGGTGCACGCGTCGACGGACTCGTCGAGCCCGAGCTGCGTGAGCTTCACCGAGATCACGACGTCGAGATCGGGCGTGTCGGCTGCTGCGGCGATCTCCGCGAGATACGCCTCGCGCTCGTCCAATGCTCCCCGATGTGTCGTCACGTTCTCGCCCAGGTGGTTGAGCATCACGGAGATGCCGCCCTCGCCGAGCTCGCGCGCGGCCGCCAGCGCGTCGGGGAGGGTCTCGCCCGGCACGAACCGGCCGGCGACGGCGCGGCCCACCCGCGACCCGGTCGCCAGATGCTGGACCCAAGGATGGTGCGCGACCTTGAGGATCGCGGGGCGAAGCACGCTCGAGGACAGGCCCACGGCCGGAGTTTATGCAGGACGGGCGATGCGAGCGGTCAGTCGTCCTCGCGGGCGAGGATGCCGTCGCGCAAGATCTCCACGAACTCCTTGATCCGCATCCCGCGTCGCTCGGGACGCCGGTGGATCAGCCCCGGATCGAGGTCCTCGGATACGAGCGCGTCCTGGAACTTCTCGGCCAGCCAGTCGAGCATCGAGGCGAGCATCTCCACGTCGACGTCGTTACGGACCTCTCCATGGGATACGCCGAACTCGACGAACTCGAGCGTGCCGTAGGGGTCCTCGCTCCGCATGAACCGGTCGATCGGCTGGCGCAACCCGAGCCCGGTGTCGTACCGCCCGATCTGCGCGATCCGGTTCGGGATCGGGTCGGAGGTCACGAACTCCTCGGTGCGCACCAGCCACCAATCCAGCGTGGCCCAGTAGCCTTGCTCGACGATCTCCTTCGGAGCATCGAGCCACGCGGGCAGCATCCGGACCGCACGCTGATACGCCGCGAGGAATAGCGCCTCTTTCGAGCCGAAGTCCAAGAAGACGGTGCCCTTAGCGATGCCCACCTCGTGGGCGATGTCCTCGACGCGCGCGCCGCGGAACCCGTGTTCGGCGAAGTGCTGCATCGCGACCTCGACGATGCGGTCGCGCCGCTGCTCCGCGTCGACCGCGCGTTTGGTACGGGCCGGCGCACCGTCGCCGCTCATGTTCGGCACATAGTAGAGCCCGAGAGACCTCCGGTGATCTCCGCCGAAGCTTCGATCTCCGTGGCCCCTCGGGCTCTAGTGCCCCGGGCGACGTTTCGTTCCTGTCGGAGAGGTTCCGGACGGCCGGTGCTACCGGCGTCTCGCGACGCCTTGTGCACCTTCGTCGCCCCTGCGGTTCACCAACCGGTCTCGCGACCGTCCGGCGATCCGTGGTTCGCGTGCCGGCCTCGCGGCCTGCTCGCGCCCTCGGGCGGCGGACCCCGACGGGACGATCTTGCGATCGTCCCGGTCGGGCTGCCGGATCGGGTCTCGCGACCCTCCTCGGCCCCGGGGATCCAAACCCGGCTGAGTGACCTTGCGGCCTCTCCGCCTTGCCGGTTCCCCCGGTTGCGACGTCTCCATCCGTTCGGTGTTGCCACCGCCGGTCGGCTCCGTCGCCTCGTCCGGTCTCTCCTCCTGGCCTTCCAGCCGCTCGGAGCGATGCGGAATCTACAGACGGCCCCAGAGTTCGGTCAAGCCGGCGTTTCCGCAGGTCACAGCACGAATGCGCAGGTCACACGTCTAAGAGAAAGAGTGACAAAGCCGTTACGCGGAGACGACGTGTCGGTAGACACGCGCGACCTCGTCGGCGGTGCCGTCCCACGTGAAGCGCAGCGCGCGGTACGCGGCTTCGACGCCGAAGCTCGCTTGCAGCTCCGCGTCGCGTAGCACGTCGAGCACCCGCGCCGCGTGCGCCTTCGGATCGTGTCCGTCGACGAGGAACCCGGTCCTGCCGTCGTCGACAACGAACGGCAAACCGCCGACACGCGCCGCGACGACCGGCGTGCCGCACGCCTGCGCTTCGAGCGCGACGAGCCCGAACGACTCCGATCGCGACGGCACCAGCACCACGTCGGCCGCGGCGTAGAAGTCGGCGAGCCGCTCCTGCGGCTGCGGCGGGTAGAACACGACGCGATCGGCGATGCCGAGCGACGTCGTGAGATCGATCAAGCGATCGACCTCACCGATCTCGTGGCCGCTTGGGCCACCGACGATCGCGAGCTGCAGGTCGCGCGTCGTCTCCGGGTCGCGTCCGATCGCGTCGGCGATCGCGCGGATCGCGATGTCGGGACCCTTGTGCGCCTGCAACCGTCCGACGAACAGCGCCATGCGCAAGCCGGACAGGTACAGACGACTCCGCGCGTCGTCGCGATCGCGCGGCGTGAACACCGTGTGGTCGACGCCCGGCGGCACCAACCGGATGTGCTCGGGCGCCGCGCGGTAGAGCCCGACGAGCTGACTCGCCTCGGCCGGCGTCGCGGCGAGGATCCGCTCGGACGCCTCGATCACGCGCGCCTCCCCGTCGATGCGGACGGTGGGCTCGGGCCGCTCCCCCGGCGCGAGCGAGTAGTTCTTGACCTTGCCGAGCGTGTGGAACGACGACACGAGCGGCACGCCCCAGAGATCACGAAGCGCGTTACCCACCCATCCCGACAACCAGTAGTGGCTGTGCACGAGGTCGTAGGTGCGATCGTTCATCTTGGCGTGGCGCATCACGCCGCCCAGGAACTCCGGCAGGTAACGCGGCAACTCGTTCTTCGGGATGGGCTCGCACGGGCCGGCCTTGATCGACACGACGTGCGCGTGCTTGGTGAGGTGCTTGGTCTCGTGGTCGACGCCGCCGCGGCATCGGGTGAACAGGTCGACGTCGATGCCGCGCTGCTCGAGCCGCGTGGCGACCGAGCGGATGTACACGTTCATCCCGCCGGAGTCGCCCGTGCCGGGCTGGTCGATCGGCGACGTGTGCACCGACAGGATCGCGGCGCGGGGTTCGTCGCTCACCGTCTGGGCCATGCGGTGATGCAGCCTCCAGTGGGGGGTGTCTCGATCTCCTGCGGGCGATCTGGGCCCGTGTGGTGGAACCCTTCCCAGGCTACGTCTGTTCCCGCGAAAGCTGGAAGATCGGCGTGACCGTGGCGGCAGGGCGGTCGCCGCCGCGGAGGGTCGGCCGCCAGGCCGAACCGAGGCGGCGGCGGGCGCCCGGTGGGAGGAGCCCCAGTTGGTTCAGCGCCTCGATGGTGGCCGGCCCAGCCGCTCGGTACCCGCCGTCGTGGATCTTCACCGCGACGCCGATCCCCTCGCTCCGAACGAGCACGCAGTCGAGCGCCTCGGCCCCTTCCTTCATCACGAGGTCGGCCGCCGCTTCCATCACCCCGGTGTCGTCGCGCGCGCGCCCGCCCACCAGGTACGGCTCCGCCTGCATCGCGTCGAGCACGCGCAGGAGCGCGGGGTGGTCGTCCGCTGCGACCGACATCCGCGCGTACATCGTCGCGTGCGCGCGCAGTGGCATCCCGTGGACGGGGATGCCGCACCCGTCGACGCCGATCACGGGGTCGGCCGCCGCCAGCCTGCGGATCAACGGCAGCAGCTGCCGATGATGCGGATGCGACCGCGTCCGGTACGAGTCGAGCGGCCAGCCGGCGGAAGCGCTCGCGACCAAGATCCCCGCGTGGTTCCCGCTGCAGTCTTGATAGATGCGTCCGGGTTCCTTCACTCGAACGGCGGCGTCGGCATCCATCGGACGGCCGGCCGGGTTCCGCAGCACGTCTTCGTCGAGTCCGCCGCGCTTCAGCAGCGAGCGCACCGCACGCACGTGCACCGGTTCGCCGTTATGCGACGAGCACATCACCGCGACCTCGCGGTCCGACACCGGTCCTTGGATCGAGGCGAGCGAGACGGCGCCCTGCAGCGGCTTCATGCACGACCGCGCGAACGCGACGCGGTCTGGGTCGCCGACGGACGCAAGCAACGCGCCCGACGCATCGCACACCGCGATGTCGCCGAGGTGCACCGACTCGAGCACGCCGGAGCGCACAACTTCCACCAAAGGAACGGGCATCAGGCCGGCAGCGTAGAACGCGTCAGCCGACCGCGGCCGGCTCGAGCCCGACGACCCAGGGCTCGTCGTCGACGAGGTCCAGGAAGATCTGGACGATGTCGGGGTCGAACTGCGTGCACGCGCCGAGCGCGATCTCGTCGATCGCTTCCTCGACGGGCATGGCCGCGCGGTAGGGCCGGTCGTTCGTCATCGCGTCGAACGAGTCGGCGATCGCGAACACGCGGGCCGCGAGCGGGATCTGCTCGTGCCGCAGACCCATCGGGTAGCCGGTCCCGTCCCACCGCTCGTGGTGACTCCGCACCACGTCGACGGCACCCTTCAGGAACCTGATCGGCTCGACGATCGTGGCCCCGATCGTCGGGTGCTCCCGCATCACGAGCCACTCTTCGCGGTCCAGCGCGGCGGGCTTGCACAAGATCTGCTCGGGGATGCCGACCTTGCCGATGTCGTGCAAGAAGAACCCGTAGCGCGTCTCAGGGAGCGCCGCCATCTCGGGGTCGACCGCCTCGGCGAGCTGCAGCCCGAGCCACTGCGTGCGGTCTAGGTGACCGGCCGTGGTCCGGTCCTTCGCCTCCACCACCTGGGCGAAGGACGTCATCGTCGCGACGTACGTGTCTTGGATCTCCAGCAGCGCCAGATCGAGCTCTCTGCTCCGCGTGCGCTCGGCCGAGTACAAGGCGCCGACCTCGCGTGCGAACACGGTGAGTTGCGCCTGCAGTGCAGGGAATTCCGGGTCGCGGACCCGATCCCTGAGGGAAAGGAACGGAACGTTCATCTCGTTTGGGGGCCGTGACGCTACACCCGGGTAGGTGCGGCGCAAAGCGCATCCAACAGGTTCCG
>DASYOY010000204.1:0-10500 GCA_036007245.1 Actinomycetota bacterium
ACGAGGCGACCGCGCAAGAGGTTTCGCGTGACGCGGAGGCCGTCTTGCACGCGCTGCGGAGCACGACCTCGTTCCGGCACCGCGTGTGGGGGCTCTATCGGAACGAGCGTGGAACGAGTCGACGGATCGGTCGGTACTGAGCTGATCACGTAGCCGCCGGGACGCCTCTCCCGAACCTGTCGTTCTTGCGAGGCATGCGCGACACCCGTACGGTGGGGCGCGGTGGGCGAGCGAGCAACGCCGGTAACGGAACCGCTCGACGCCCTCACGCTCTCGCGTCGCGTGGTCGACGCCCACACGACCGCGCTCTTCTAGTTCATCCGAGCCGAGCACATCGGCCGATCCGCGTTCGAGATGCGCATGGAATCCCGTCGAGTCCGGAGCGAGATCTTCGCGCGGCGTGTGTCGGCGCTGCCTCACCTTCGGAGCGTCACGAGCTAAGGCTCGGCTGCGCGAACCGCTTCGAGGTGCCTGGCTACCGATCGTCCCGCCCTGCCGACTGCTCAGTCGTGCTCGCGCTCAGTGCGGCTCCGCAGGATCTCGTGTTCGGCGCGCGGGGAGGCACGATCTATTCGGTGATCGTTCGAAGCGGCAAGCGTTCCGTGCTCGTGCATCTGCCGGGAAGGAACCTCGACTCGGTGGACCAGATCGATTGGTCGCCGGACGGCGCGCACATCGCCGTCATGAACGATCTGGAGCCTGGAGGCGGACGCCTCTACGTCGTGAACGCAGATGGCACTGACGTCCGAGTCCTCATCCACAACTACAAGCCGCAGAGGAGGTTCGTCTGGTCTCCCGACGGGAAGTCGATCGCGTACGCGACCCGTGGCCCGGCCGGTCTCCGCTGGTACGCGGTTGACGCCGATGGAGAGGCTTCACCGCGCACGATCGACAGGCGCGTCTATCTTCGCTGGCGGCACCCCGGAGTACCGACTCACTTCTAAGTTGCCTACGTGAGGGGGAATGGAGGTTGCCACCACCACGGATCGTCGTCGACGTCGATCGCCGCTATCCACTTCACCCACCAGAAACCGCGTCGGCCGGGCGCGACAAGGCGAGCCGGAGCGCCGTGGCCCGCGGACAGCGGGGCGTCTCCGACGTGCGTCGCGACGAGGAGCCCTGCAGCGTCTGAACGGGGGAACCGCCGGAAATAGCCAGTCATCGATCGGACAACGATCGATCCCCCATCGACGCCGTCCAGCAGCCGGTCAAGACGCGCCCCCCGCCACACCTGCTCCGCGTACCACCCCCCGGTGCAATCCAGCGTCGCACGCATCGCGTCGCCGAACGCTGCCAGTTCATCGACGGTGAACGGATGCCCGGCGGACACCTGCAGCCACCACGACGTCGCATCCACGTCCTGCACCTGATCGTTGAGCCACTGTGTGACCGGCATGTCCGCCGGGGCGTCCGATCCGATCTCGAACGAGCCAGTGACCCGTCGAGATGCTCCTCGGACACCTGCCACACGGAGTGTGCCTTCGAGCGCCAACCAACCGGCGGCCCCAACGCCCAGGAGAGCTCCGCTTCGAAGCAAGCTCCGTCGTGAGAGGTCGATCGCACGAGGACGGACCGGTCGCTGCACGACATGTGCGACGCCAACGACGATCGCGGCGACCGCGGTCGCGACATGAACCCCGAGCGGTGAGAATGTCCCGACCGATCTCACGAGCCCGGTGACGTGGATGAGGGCAGCCGCGATCGAGGTGACGATCAGGACAGCGAACGCGATCGCGGTTCCTCTCCCGGGGCGACGGCGCTGAAGACCCCGGCGCGCGATCGTTCCTTTCCACGGGGCGAGCACGACGATGCTCAGGCCGACGATGCCGTGCGCGATCACGATCCAGCGCACGAGGCCCGGACCGACGAGCCAGGAAGCCACACCAGTCACGAACGCGAGCAGCAAGAGTGCAAGCAAGGCGAGGTTCGTCCGGCGGCCGGCCACGTCCTCATTGTGCCGTGGCGCCGATCGTAGGTCTCGCTTGACCGGTGGTCTGAGCGAACGTAGATTGCGGTGCTCGTTCAGGCCGTTGCCCGATCGCATCGAGGGGGCGCATCGTGCCAGGAGTCGATACCGGCGACACCGCTTGGGTTCTCGCTTGCGCGGCTCTTGTGATGTTCATGATGGTCGGGTTGGCCTTCTTCTACGGCGGCCTCGTGCGAGCCAAGCATGTGCTGGGCACGATCATGCAGTCGTTCATCGCCCTCGCCGTGGTCACTGTGCTCTGGGTCCTGATCGGCTACTCGCTCGCGTTCGGGCCCGACAAGGCCGGGCTGATCGGCGGGTTGGACTTCGTCGGCCTGCACAACGTCGGTGCCGCGCCGAGCGCCTATGCGCCGACGATCCCCGCGACCGCCTACATGGTCTTCCAGATGATGTTCGCGATCATCACGCCGGCATTGATCGCGGGTGCCTTCGCGGAGCGGATGAAGTTCTCCGCCTATCTGATGCTCATCGGGTTGTGGTCCATCTTCGTGTACGCGCCGGTGGCGCACTGGGAATGGGGAGGCGGCTTCCTCGGCGCGAACGGTGTGGGCGCACTCGACTTCGCGGGCGGAGCGGTCGTGCATGCGAACGCAGGCGCGGCCGCGCTCGCCACCGCGATCTACATCGGCAAGCGTCGCGGCTTCGGGTCCGATGACATGTCGCCCCACAACGTTCCGTTCGTGGTCCTCGGCGCGGGGATCCTCTGGTTCGGTTGGTTCGGGTTCAACGCCGGCAGCGCGCTGGGCGCGAACGCGGTCGCGTCGAGCGCGCTCGTGAACACACAGCTCGGTGCCGCGGCGGCCGTGCTGGCCTGGATCGCCATCGAGCGACTGCTCACCGGAAAGGTCACGGTGATCGGCGCGGCGACGGGGGCGGTGGCAGGTCTTGCCACGATCACCCCGGCTGCGGGCTACGTGGAACCGCTGGCCGCCCTCGCGATCGGCCTCGTCGCGGGTTTGGTCTGCTTCTGGGCCGTGAGCTTGAAGGGTCGACTGGGTTACGACGACTCGCTGGACGTCGTCGGCGTGCATATGGTCGGCGGCGTCGTCGGGGTGCTCCTCACGGGCGCGTTCGCGAGCCTGGCCATCAACGCGTCCGGGGCGGCCGGGAGCCTCACGCAGGTCGGGAAGCAAGCGATCCTCGCCGGCGTCACGGTCGCCTTCTCGTTCCTGGCAACCCTGGCGATCCTGAAGCTCACCGACGTCACCGTTGGTCTACGCCTCACCGAGGAACATGAAGAGGTGGGCTTGGACGCATCGCAGCACGGCGAGATCGCTTACCGCGTCTGAGTTCAAGCCCCGCGGACGAACAGATCTGATCGAAACCGGTGGGAGCTGAAGGGCTCGAACCCTCGCTCAGGCAGCGACCGATCGCTCCTCAGCGCGTCGTTACTGTTGATCTCGGCCGAGGCAGAAGTGAGAGACCGAGCAGCCGGCTCTCGCTGCGGCTGCCCCTTTGAGGTGACGCTTGAACCTCGGTCCGTCCCGCCCGTAGTACCGCACAACGGATGGGAGTGACCACCATGGATCGACACGTACCCAAGGTCTTCGGCTTGTTCTTCGTTCTCGCGCTCGTCGGTGCCGCCCGCAGACGGAACACCACCTCGGCGACGCGGTCCCCGTTGGTCGGAACCACCTTGCCAACACCAACCTCGGAATCTCGCAGCGGTCAAGAAGTGGTTCTGACCTGCGGATCTCCTGGTGGGCGCTGAACGGCTCGATCCCCGCCTTGTAAGGGGAGCGAAAGTGCCAAGAAGGATGTCGACCTCCGCCACGCATAGTGGTCTTGGCTGTCACGGGACGCGGCGTGCGCGTTCCTCGCGCTGTTTACGGGAGCCTTCATCGAGGTCCTCGCGGAGCCCAACGAGCTCGTACACCTGAACCGCCTCAGACTTGCCCTTCAACTCGGGTGTACCCAGCGAACGGACGTCGGCGACGTCGCGGATGAGTTCGTACGTCCGCGGTCCGATGACCACACTCCCGACGGGCGCGAACGTCTGAAGGCGAGCCGCGAGATTCGTCGTGTCACCGATGGCCGAGAAGTTGCGGACCTCTGCGGCCCCGATGTTTCCCACAAGCGCCGGGCCGCTATTGATGCCGATCCGGAACTGCGGTCGCACGCCGGGATCCGGAAGAGAACGAACGGCGTGCTGCATCGCGAGCGCGGCTCGGGCCGCTCGCCGAGCATGGTCGGGCTGAGGTGTCGGGGCGTTGAAGACCACCATCACCGCATCCCCCATGAACTGCACCACCGTTCCACCTTCCTCGATCACGATCGGCACGGAGACCCCGAACGCGGCATTGAGCATCTCGACCACCTCAGCGGGAGCGCGCCGCTCGGCGTAGGACGTGTAGCCGCGGAGATCCGCGAACAGGACCGTCACCTCGAGCTCGACGCCTCCGAGCGCCGCCCGGTCCGGATCGTCGATGAGCGCCCGCGCCACCTCAGGCGACAGGTAAGTGTGCAAGAGGAGATCGACACGCTCATGCAGGTCGCGCACGAGCCGCCCCTGCGCATACACCGCTCGTTGCGATCGCTCGAGGAGGTAGGTACCGACGCAACCAACGATCACGGTTGCCCCGACGATGAAGAGCTGGAGCACGAGTTGGGACCCGAGGCCATGCCGTTCCGCGACGCCGAGGAAGAGGAGGCAGTAGGCCACGCCGATCGCGACCGAGCCAACGAACGGGTGCCGGGTGACGGCGAGCCCGAAGACGGCCGTCAGCATGATGGCCGGCATGGCGTAGGTGGCGACCGTCCCGGTCGCCACACAGAGGGCGAGGACGGCGCAGCCGGCGACGAACTGCTGTCCCAGACCGATCGCCTCGCGCCGTCGCCGGGTGATGGCCCAGCGACTCGCTCCCGCGGTCGCCAAAAGGAACAGGACCATGGGGCCGCAGATCGCCCATGCCGTTGCCGGTGACGCCCCGACGGCGGAGGGACCGATGATCCCGATGACGACCCATACCGCGGCGGCGACGAGGCTTGCGATGCGGGCGCGTCGGACGCCGTCGGCCTGGTCCGCGAGCTGATAGGCCCGTTCGAGTTCCGGATCGACGAACCGCAGGGTGACGCGGTCGAACCGATCCCAGCCTTCAACAAAGGCCATCGGCGCAGTGTATGGCTTGGTTCCCACGTGGGGGTCAGACCCCCTAGCATCGCGGGAGGAGCAGATGGAGCGGGGGGCGCAGGTGGTCCTCGGTCGGGAGCACGAGCTCGACGCGCTGGAGCGATTCGTCGGCACCGTCCCCGGAGGCCCATCGGGCGTATTGCTCGAAGGTTCGGCCGGGATCGGCAAGACGACGCTCTGGCTGGAAGCCGCCGCGATGGCCGGACGCGCCGGCTGGCGCATCTTGTCGACCCGAGCCTCCGAAGCCGAGACCGGTTGGTCCTACGCGGGCCTGGGGGATCTGCTGGCGGGACTGGTCGATGAACCGATCGATGATCTGCCCGACCCACAGTGGCGTGCGCTCGAGATGGCGCTGCTGCGGACGGAGTCGTCGGGCGCGCCACTGGATCAACGCGCGGTCTCGCTCGCTACGCTGGCAGTCGTCCGCGCGATCGCCGGCCGCTCCCCCGTGCTCATCGCGATCGACGATGTGCAGTGGCTGGATCCTTCGACGGCTCGCGTGGTCTCGTTCGTTCTGCGTCGACTGACGGACGAGCCGGTCGCCGTGCTCGGGACCCAGCGGATCGGGTCCGGGGCTCCGGAGGAGCCCATGGATCTACATCGCGCGGTTCCTTCGCTCGTTCGGATCCCCGTCGGACCGATGCAAGAGGATCCGATCGCGAGCCTCCTGCGAGAGCGCGTCGGTGCGGAGCTCTCTCACCCCCTCTTGTCCAAGGTACACACGGCTTCGAACGGGAACCCGATGTTCGCGCTGGAGATCGCGAGGGCCGTCGCGAGAACGGGGCTACGAGCGGACGCCGCCGATCCACTCCCTGTCCCGGACGATCTTCAGCACCTCCTGTCGACGCGGCTCGCGAGCCTGCCGCCGGCTGCGGATCGAGTGATGCTCATCGTCGCGGCATCGTCGTACGCGACAACCGACCTCGTGCTGCGCGCTTCGCCCACTCCTGCAGAGGCCGAGACCGGCCTCGCCACCGCTGAGATAGCCGGTGTGATCGAGCGTGCCGACGGGCGCATACGCTTCTCGCATCCCCTGTACGCGTCAACCGTCTACGTGAACGCATCGGAGCGAGACCGTCGTCAGGTCCACCAACGACTCGCAACGCTGGTCGACGACCTGGAGGAACGAGCACGACACCTTGCCCTGGCGGCCGACAGGCCCGACGCCGCGGTCGCTCGTGCGCTCGACGAGGCCGCGCGCGTCGCGCGGGGCCGAGGAGCTCCCGATGCCGCAGCGGATCTCGCTGAACTGGCTCGTCGGGCGACACCCCCCGACGATCGAGCCGACGCCCGACGTCGCAGCCTCGAGGTCGCCGAATATCACTTCGATGCCGGCGACGCGGCCCGCGCGCTCGAGGTCCTGAAGGATGCGATCGACGCAGAACCCCCCGGACCCACTCGTGCCGAGATGCTCTTCCGTCTCTCGGCCATGAGTTGGATGAATCTGATCGACGGCGTGCGAAGTCCAGCCGAACGGGCCCTGGCCGAGGCGGGCGAGGACCACGATGTCCGCAGTGGCATCGAAGTCTCCCTCGCGTGGGTCGCGTTCTATCTGGGCGACCTGGCGTCGGCCACTTCGCACGCGCAGCGAGGGATGGATGAAGCGGAACGAACGGACAGCGCTGGTGTCCGCGCGGATGCATTGGCGACGTCCGGGTTCGTGGAGTTCGTATCGGGTGTCCAGGCGACGGACCGCATGGTTGAGGCCATCGCGTTACAGGATCGGATGATGGCGCAGGGCTCGTGGACCGAAGCCTCGGTCTACACGACGCCGCGATCGATCCTGGGCCTCGAGCTGATGTGGTCCGGACGCCTCGATGAGGCGCGGCAGCTGTTCGAGGAGGAGTTGGCGGGATACGAGCGCCACGCGATGTATACGGTGCGCCAGGAGGTGCTGTGCTACCTCGCCGAGCTCGAGTGCCGCGCCGGCCGATGGTCGCTCGCGTCGGAGCTTGCTGCCGATGCCATGGACACCGTGCTCGAGTCGGGCCAGACCGCAACCCAAAGCCACGTGGCGCTCTTCAACCGAGCACTGCCGGCAGCCCACCTCGGACACGTCGACGAAGCGCGGACCTGGGCGTCAGAAGGCGAGCGCCTCGCGGTCGCGAACGACGACGCGTTCAACGCGAGCTGGAACCGTGCGGTTCTGGGGTTCTTGGAGCTCTCAGTCGGCGACGCCGAACGAGCCATCGCACACCTTGAACCGGTCGTCGCTTACCTCGAGCGGATGGGGTCGGTTGAGCCGGCGATCATCCCGTCCATGCCCGACGCCATCGAAGCGCTCGTTGCCCTTGGCAGCCACGACGAAGCGGAACGGCTGGTCGACGGACTCGAGAAAGCTGGCCGTTCCCGCGATCGGCCGTGGGCGATCGCCACCTCATTGCGAGGTCGAGCGCTGATCGAGGCAGCTCGAGGCAACTCCGAGGAAGGGGCGATGTGGGCGGAACGGGCGCTCGAGGAGCACGCTCGGGTGCCACTTCCCTTCGAGACCGCCCGAACCGAGTTCGTGTTGGGCCAGATCCAGCGACGCCGAAAGCAGAAGCGGGCAGCGAGGAGCGCGCTGGAACGGGCCAGGGAAACCTTCGTCCGGCTCGGTGCGCCGCTGTGGGCCGAGCGCACCGAGGCGGAACTCGCCAGGATCGGCGGCCGGCCCCCAGCGCCGTTGGAGCTCACCTCGACAGAGCGGAGCGTTGCCGGCCTGGTCGGTGAAGGTCGCACGAACCGTGAGGTTGCCGACGCGTTGTTCATGAGCCCAAGCACGGTCCAAGCGCACCTCAAGCACATATACCGGAAGTTGGGCATCCGCTCACGGACGGAACTCGCCGCAGGGCTCGACCGGTCTCGTCGCTCGCGATGATCGCGGGATCTCGAAGCTCGGGGATCAAACGTACCCGCGCGGGCGATTCCAGTGGGGATCCATCTCCCTAGCGTCGGGACGGTCGGAGCGGGACGGTCCCCTCCGGGAAGGAGCGTCATGTCCACCCGATCGATCCAGCGGTCATGGCGTCCGGCGCTGACAGCCCCGTTCATCGCGCTGGCGCTTGCGACCGTGCTACTGGTGCTTGGCGCGCAGGTGTCCGCGTTCTGGGGCTCCACGACCAACGCGCCCCTGCGACCTGGTCCCGCGGTGGTCCTGCCAGCGTCGAGCGGGATCTCCACCCAAACGGCCCACCTCCCAGCGGGATGCCGCCCGAAGTTCGGATGCTGACCGTCGGCAAAGCCGCAAGGCGTCGCGACCGACCAGAAGGGACCCGAGATGCGCAAGATCGTGATCGTCGGCATCGCGTGCGCGATGCTCGTTGCGACGGGTGGAACAGCGTTCGCCGGTGACAAGCGAGCGGACACGCACTACGTGGTCATGTGCTACGACCCAACCGGCGCGCTGGTAGAGGCCGAGTCGGTTGATGCGCACGCGATCGACCAGGGAGGAAAGGGGGATGCGATCGACCTCTTCAACGCCCACCATCCTGACTGGTTCTGCTGGCCAACGGTCCCACTAGCCAGCCCCGCACCAACGACTGGATGAGCGTCGCCCTCTGAAGCGGAATCCTGAAGACCTGGCCGGAAGGGTCCTAGGGTGTGTAGCCGACGGCGGTGGCCCAATCGAGGTCGACGTGGAGCGTGCCCGACGCATCGGAGGTGTCCACCGTCACCGTGGACGGCGTGCGGTTGCCGCTGGGCGACAGGATGGTGGCCGACCCGGTCCAGCCAACGAAGTTCTTGGTGGCGTACAGCACTCGGGCGAGCGGAATCTGCTGGAAGGTGTGGGCCTTGATCGCACTCTGCACCAGGAGGTTGACCGAGTCGTAGGTGTAGGGACTCCATAGCCCGGGTGCGGAGTGGAACTCGGCCTCGAAGGCGGCAAGGAAAGGGGCCGAGCCGGCGAAGTCGGAGGGGGCGGGCACGCCGAGCACGGGGCAGTTCTGGACGGCGGGGATCCCGGCGTCGGTCACGTAGCCGACCGAGGCCGAGGCGTAGTCAGCCAGACAATTCGTGCCGGTGCCTTCTGCAAGCATCTGGTCGGCCACCAGCGCGCCCTCGGGGTAGTACAGATCGGCGTAGACCCCGGTCGGATGGGTTGCGAGAGCCTGCGTCACGGCTGCCTGGATCACTGCGGGATCGTTGGTGGCGCTGGGGATGATCGGGATGTTGGCGGATACGGTCACTCCAGCGGCCTGGAGCCCGGCCACCAACGAGGTGTCCGCTCCCTGGGTATAGGCGGTGGAGTTGTCATAGACGACGGCCACCGACGTGTTCTTCTGCCAGGTGGTCAGGGCCTGCACGGCGATCGGCGAGATCTGGTCGTTCATGGGCTGGAGCGTGACCCCGTAGCCTTCGGTCGAGGTCGACGAGGTCAGACGGATCGGGACCAGCTTGTCATTGATGTAGAGCGGCAAGGTCTGCAGGCCGACCCCGGAGTTGTACGGACCGACGATCCCGTCGAGTCCGGCCTGGATGGCAGCCTTGGCTGCGGCCACGCCCACAGTGGGATCGGCGGCGTCGTCGATCGGGACGATCTGGACCTGACGTCCGAGCACCCCACCGGCCGCGTTGATCTGCTTGGCGGCCAGCTGCGCACCCTCGAGCATGCCGATCCCGATATCGGACTGGCTTCCGGTGAGCGGTCCCTCGAGGCCGATCCTCCAGACCTTCGGCTTTGATGCGCGGGCCGCGCCATGGGCTGCGACAGCAGGAGACGTGATGAGCAGAGCGACGCCTAGGCTGAGGGCGAGCTTCTTGTTGAGATGACGCATAAGGTGCCCATCTTAGGTCGATTGGCCGACGCGCGCTGAGTGCAGGCTCACCGCGTGATCCCAGATCAGACTGATCGTGCCAAGATCGACGGATGCCGGACACGGTGTCAGGTAGCGAACCTCCCCCTCTAGAGTCGCGGATCGCCGACGATGCCACCTGCCTTCGATGTGACTGGATCGGAGAGACTGGCTCGGATACATGTCCTCGGTGCGAAGCACCCCTGTACCGACTCCGGGCGTCCACGAAACGCATCGATGTCACGCCGAGCTCCGATGCGCTGCCCGCGGCAGACGACCCCGCATCCGATACACCCTCCGTTGAGGTGCCTCAAAAAGAGGACAACGCCGCATCAGCCGTGTTCGGAGCAGCCAGCCGACGTACGTGGGTGATCGTCGGCGCCTTGACGGTGGCGGCGTTGTGGTTCGCAACCACGGGAGGACCGTTCGGTCGCCTCCGGGCGCATGATGTTCCGCCGACGGCGAGCCCGCAGAGCGGGGCACAGACGGCGAGCCCGCAGGATCGGGCTGACACCTCGCCCGGGGGGCGGAGTGCCCTCGGTGGGCCGGCCCTGAGTAGGCCGGCCGTGAGTGGGCTGAACCTCAATGGGGTGAACGGCGATGTCACCTCC